>JAYXXU010000392.1:0-6573 GCA_036019135.1 Pseudomonadota bacterium
TAAAACAAACAATTTTTAAACAAAACCAATCCCTAAAAATCAAACCCATCAATTGCAAAACCCAAACAACAGTGTTAGCGTCGCTGTGCTTGCTTCATCAGCAGCACTGATGCTAGATCGTTGAATTGGACTGTCTTTTTCAACACCAGCTTACATCATATACCACTAAGGAAGGCGTCATCTTATGGATCCTCTACTCGGCTCAATTATGTTAGTTCCCTATAACTTTGCCCCGCGCGGTTGGCATGACTGCGACGGGACGCTGCTACCAATTAGCCAATACTCAGCGCTATTTAGCCTGCTGGGTACAACCTATGGCGGGGATGGTATTCATACCTTCGCATTGCCCGATCTTCGTAGCTCTGTACCGGTTGGTATTGGCCAAAAGCCTGGCCATCAATTTGTACAGCTTGGTGAGGCAGGCGGCTCAGAATCAGTGACTTTGACAGCCTCTCAAATGCCGATGCATGCGCATCCATTGACTGGGACAGCCCAAGTCTCCATTCATCCTAAAGCATCAACAGCCGCAGCCTCTACCCCAGATCCAACAGGGAATGTTTGGGCAGCAGCGGGTGATGGCATCACATCAGAAAGCACCTTCCATACACCAGATCCTAGCGATGTAGATATGGCTGCCATCAGTGGCAATGCTCAATTACAGGGCATGACAGGAACAACGGGCGGTAGTCAACCTGTTGGCATTCGCAACCCATTTTTGGGGCTACGCTACATCATTGCGATGGAAGGCATTTATCCTAGCCGCTCATAACGCATAAAACATCGCACCAATATATTATATTGGTGCGATGTTTTACTGGATTTTAACGATAATCATTCATCTGGTTAGCAAACCACTTATAATGTTATTTAGTCACTGGTTGCTTCTCAACGATACGCACTAACTCCCAGCGCAAAGAGGAGGCATCTGCGGGTGGATTTAATACTGATGTTTGTTTAATCTCTAATACATACCGATAATCAGGTTGATACTCAAACCCCTCAATTTCACCATAATGATTCAGCCAAGTTCGATCGCCTTTTTTGCGATACTGCATGCACTTCATCGGTGCAACACCCACACAATCCTCCAACACAGGTGCAACCTCGATTTGGAACTGTTGTACATCCTGTTGCTGTTGCTGCGGCGCGGTTTGACCTGTATCAGACTCTGCTGACAAAGTCGTCGTTTGACAACCCACCATCCATAGGGAAGCCGTAAATAACATCCCAAAGCGCAAACGCTGCTGATATCGCATGAGTCCTGTCCTAAACACAAAATCAGATAGTAACAAAGTCGACTTTGCAGGCTCGTTACCAGCACCAAACCATTACGCTTGGGGTACTCAGACTACACAGATCGGATTAGTTAATCCGACGCTGTAAACCTGTGCGCTGAATGATACGGGTGGCAATTTCTTCAATCGACATTTCAGAGACATCAATACACGGAATACCTTCAGAGGTGTAGATCCCCTGAATCGCGCGCAACTCCATCTGGCATTGCTGAAAGCTGGCATAGCGACTGCCGGCTTTGCGTTCGTTTCGAATGGCGACCAAGCGATCTGGCTCAATCATCAGCCCAAATAGCTTATGCTTATATTCGCGCAAGACTTTGGGTAAACGATTGTCATCAAGATCATCTTCAGTGATGGGATAATTTGCCGCACGCAAGCCAAATTGCAAGGCCAAATATAAGCTGGTTGGAGTTTTACCCGAACGTGAGACCCCAATCAAAATAATATCCGCCATGTCATAGTGCCGTGTACGTGCACCATCATCGTTGTCGAGCGCAAAATGCACCGCATCAATCCGCGCCTTATAGGTCTCAGAATCTACAGCGCTGTGCGAATTACCAACTAAGGGCGAAGGTGTAACATTTAGCTCGCCTGCAATCTTGCCAATAATTCCTTCAAACACATCCAGATTAAAGGCATTGGCCGTATTGATAATCGCACGCACATCCAAATCCACCAGCGTATCAAACACCAGCGGCAGCACCCCATCGGCAATCGCAGCTTGATTGATCACCGTGACCACATCTAATGCCCGCTCCTCGCTATCGACATACGGCATGATTCGAATGTCAAACTGCACTTCAGGGAACTGGCACAGCACTGAGTGACCCAGCGTTTCGACTGTAATCGCCGTCCCATCTGAAATAAAAAATACACTGCGACGATTTGCTGGATTAACAGTCATACAGACCCCGCTGACGTTTGTCTTGATGGACGATAGTCTTTATAGTAAGCCCTAACCCTAGCTGCTGTCGCCTGCCTTGATCGGGTGGGTGGACGCAAACTGCGTTGCCGCTGCGATCCAGTGGCAGTTATTGAACAAAAATGGAGCGCCAACCTTGGAAGCACGTGTAATTGGTTTAGAAAAACTCGGTAAGCATGATGTTGAGCGAGTCGGCGGCAAGAATGCCAGTCTCGGCGAGATGATCAGCCATTTGTCTGGTGCGGGCGTCAGTGTCCCTGGTGGATTTGCCACCACTGCACAAGCCTACCGTGACTTCCTTGAACAAAGCGGACTCAACGCCCGAATTCAAGCCGAACTCGATCAACTCAATGTCGATGATATTACCGCACTGACCGAAACGGGCGCAAAAATCCGCCAATGGGTGGTCGAAACCCCGCTGACGGCTGAACTCGAAGCAGACATTCGCACTGCCTTTGCTGAGCTATCGAAAGATAATCCTGAGATTGCAGTTGCCGTACGCTCATCTGCCACTGCCGAAGACCTGCCAGATGCGTCGTTTGCAGGTCAACAAGAAACCTTCCTGAATATTCGTGGTATCGACAACGTGTTGGTCGCGGTCAAAGAAGTCTTTGCTTCATTATTCAATGATCGCGCAATTGCTTACCGTGTTCATCAAGGCTATGCACATCAAGGCGTCGCACTGTCTGCGGGTATTCAACGCATGGTTCGTGCCGAAACAGGCGCATCGGGTGTAATGTTTACGCTTGACACTGAGTCTGGCTTCCGTGACGTAGTATTTATCACTGCCAGCTATGGCTTGGGCGAAATGGTGGTACAAGGTGCGGTTAACCCTGACGAATTTTATCTATCCAAACCATTGCTCAATAACGGCAAATCCGCTGTGGTACGCCGCAATCTCGGCAGTAAGCACCAAAAAATGATCTACGGCGAATCTGGTGTAACAGGCCAGTCCACCGTCATCGTCGATGTCGAAAAACCCGAACGTCAACAATTCGCACTCAACGACCTAGAGCTGACTGAGCTGGCCAAGCAAGCGCTGATTATTGAGCAGCACTATGGCCAGCCTATGGATATCGAGTGGGCAAAAGACGGTGACGATGGTCAACTGTATATCGTTCAAGCACGCCCAGAGACCGTCAAGAGCCGCCAAAATGCAGGTACGATGGAACGCTATTTGCTCAAGCAAAAAGGCAAAGTATTGTGCGAAGGGCGCTCGATTGGCCAGCGGATTGGCTCAGGCAAAGTCCGCATCGTGACCTCACTCAAAGAAATGGACAAAGTCCAAGCGGGTGATGTATTGGTGTCCGACATGACTGACCCAGACTGGGAACCCGTCATGAAACGTGCGGCAGCGATTGTCACCAACCGTGGCGGCCGTACCTGCCACGCTGCGATCATTGCGCGTGAACTCGGTGTTCCTGCGATTGTCGGCTGTGGCAACGCGACTGAAGTGTTGACCGAAGGTCAAGAAGTCACCGTGTCTTGCGCAGAAGGCGATACAGGCTTTATCTACGAAGGTGCGCTGGACTTTGAAGTCCAACGTAACTCGATTGATTCGATGCCTGATTTGCCGTTCAAAATCATGATGAACGTTGGCAACCCTGATCGTGCGTTTGATTTTGCCCAAATGCCGAACCAAGGGATTGGCCTTGCCCGTTTGGAATTCATCATCAATCGCATGATCGGTGTCCATCCCAAAGCTCTGCTCAATGTCGACAGCCTGCCACGCGAAATCAAAAACGCCGTACTGGCGCGCAGCGCAGGCTACGCCTCACCTGTCGAATTCTATGTCGAAAAACTGGTTGAAGGAATTGCCACACTGGCGGCTGCTTTTGCGGATAAGCCTGTCATCGTGCGGATGTCAGATTTCAAATCCAACGAATACGCCAACCTGATTGGCGGCAAGTTGTATGAGCCATCTGAAGAAAACCCTATGCTGGGCTTCCGTGGTGCTAGCCGTTATGTGTCAGATAACTTCCGTGATTGTTTTGAGTTGGAATGTCGCGCACTGAAAAAAGTCCGTGACGAAATGGGTTTGACCAATGTCGAAATCATGATTCCATTCGTGCGCACAGTCAACGAAGCCGCACGCGTGATTGAGTTGCTCGCGGCCAATGGTCTGCGTCGTGGCGAGAATGGCCTGCGGGTGATCATGATGTGCGAACTGCCAACCAATGCACTGCTGGCTGATCAGTTCCTTGAGCATTTTGATGGCTTCTCAATTGGCTCCAACGATCTCACCCAATTGACCTTGGGCTTGGATCGGGATTCTGGCATCGTGTCACATTTGTTCGATGAGCGTGATCCTGCGGTCAAAGCCCTACTCTCGATGGCAATCTCAGCTTGCCGCAAAGCCAACAAGTATATCGGCATTTGTGGCCAAGGGCCTTCCGACCATCCAGATCTGGCACTGTGGCTGATGGAGCAAGGCATTGACTCAGTGTCACTCAATCCTGACTCTGTGCTGGACACATGGTTTTTCTTGGCGGATGGTCAACGCTAACGCAACCATTCCTGACACTCTGACTGATGCGATGATCGTGTCAGTCAATCGGTCTTAACCACCGATACCAAAGGCTCATTGCAGATGAGCCTTTTTTTCGATCAAAACCCCCGTATTGTTTGCCCTTCTAATTCTAGGACCCCATTATGCAGATTTATCTCGCCCGCAATAATGAGCAAGCCGGCCCATACACACTAGAGCAAGTCAACAGCATGTTGGCATCTGGGCAAGTTGTCCTCAGCGATTTGGCATGGCATGACGGCTTGGACAATTGGCAACCACTTGGTCAATTGACTGGCGGTCGCTTACACTATGCACCGAATACCAGCACCCCATTCAGCAGCGCACCTGTGGCTCAACCCAGCACCTATCAGCATACAACGCCTGTCAATCTCAACAAGCATGCTGCGACTAGCGAAGCTGAGATTGCCAGTGTTGGCAAACGCATTCTAGGTGCAGTGATTGACAATGTACTGACCGTACTGGCAGCCGCACCGATTATTCCCCATATTGATCTGGCCGCTTTGGAACAAAGCAGCGGCAGTATGGCCGACATGCAAGCATTGATGGCCAATGTTCCTGAACAAAGCCTGATGCTAACAGCAGGCATCCTGATCCTAATCCTCATCATACAAGCATTCTTAATCATTACTCGTGGCCAAAGCATCGGTAAAATCCTGATGAAAACTCGCATCGTGGATCAACAAACCAAAGTTCGTCCAGGCCCTATGAATACCTTTGTGATTCGGACATTAGTCACCAATCTTGCCTATAATTTGCCTGTGGTTGGGATGTTTATTTTGCTAGCAGATCTGGGCATGATGTTATTTTCGGATCAACGTATCAGCTTGCATGATCACTTGGCGAAAACCCTTGTATTGGATGCACGACCAGAACAACTGCCAAATGCTTCTGCTAATAATCCAAACAGTTAGATCACAAAAGCGACATAACGACATGCAACCATCATGTGTTTATGGCATGATCCCGCATAGCGCGTTCTAGACCTTCACACATATGATATGGGTTTTGCTTGGACTAATTGTTCTTAACGGTCTGCTCGCAATGTCAGAAATGGCATTGCTTGATGCTCGACTAGCTCGTCTACAGAAGCTTTCAGATCAAGGGGATAAGGGCGCAGCCGCAGCGATTGAATTGGCCGAAGACCCTGCCCGCCTGATCTCAACCATCCAAATCGGCATTACCTCTATTGCCATTTGTTTGGGCGTCCTCAGTCATATTCGCTTTGCCAATCCTTTGGCAGTTGCGCTACAAGAACATCAACTGATCGCACCAATTACCGCAGAGCTGATGAGCACCATTTTGATCGTGATCATCGTCAGCTATATCGCGCTGGTGATTGGCGTGCTAGTCCCCAAGCATATCGGCCAACATTCGCCCGAGACCATCGCACGAATTGCCGCACGCCCGATCCGCCTACTCAGCCTATTCAGCAAGCCAATCTTGTGGTTATTGTCCATCTCGACCCGCGCCATCTTGCGACTGGTCGGTCTTAAATCCAGCACCGAACCTAGCGTCACCCAAGAAGAATTCCATGCCATGCTCGAAGAAGGCACAGAAAGTGGCCTAATCGATGCGCAAGAGCACCAAATGCTACGCAATGTGTTTCGACTAGAAGACCGAAAAATCGTTAGCCTAATGGTGCCGCGCTTAGATGTCATTTGGCTGTCGGTCAATGATCCCATTGAAATTACCCTTAAAAAAATCTCAGCCAGTCCCTATACCCGTTTTCCTGTCTGTCGAGAAAGCGTCAATGACTTACTCGGCCTCGTCAATGCCAAAAATGTCCTGAGTCTTGCCGTTGATGGTCAGCTCGACAGCCTAGAACA
>JAYXXU010000393.1:0-10908 GCA_036019135.1 Pseudomonadota bacterium
TACTGCCCATCACACTACGATAGGGACGAATCCGATGTAGATTCAGCTCGTCACGACGAAACACATGGCACGCCACTTCAACAGCCAAATGACTGGGCTGTTGCTGTAAACGCTCAGCATGCTGTTGGACCAAACTGGTGGTCGCACGAATCCCATCCATAGCCACAATGATATCATGCGCAGAAACCCCTGCTCGTGCAGCCGCAGAATCCCGTAACACTTGCTGTACCAAGACCCCTTGCGGTTGATCTTGCAGCTTCATCCCGAACGGCCAGAGCTTTTCTTCGGTATGCAATTCAACCCCTACCTGACGCAATAAGCTGTCGAGCGGCAACTCAACCGTACCATCTACATAATCCGCCCAGAACACCGTCAAAGGATCACCGATCAACTGCTGACAAATCTCTGGCAACGTCTGCGGACTAACTGTCTGGCCTGCTTGGGCGCGCTGATATAATGCAACCAAGACGGCATCTAAACTGCTGCCACGCTGACGCAAAGTTAAATCCAGACACAACGCCAACAATGCACCTTTGTTATAGTAACTCGTGCCTGCATTGGATGAATTTTCGTCTGGTCGATAGTATTTGATCCATGCATCAAAGCTTGACTCACTCAAGCTCTGCTGGAAACGACCCGTATTTTGTTGATAGCGGGTGATTTGCTCTGCTAACAATTCTAAATACGCATCTAGATCAATCACACCGCTACGATAAAGCATCAAATCGTCATAATATGAGGTAAACCCCTCAAACACCCACAGCAATGGGGTGTACACCTCTTGGTGTAGATTAGGCGATGCAAACCCCTCTGGCCGAATGGTCTTGACCAGCCACGCATGAAAATACTCATGGCTACAGAGTCCCAAAAAACGACGATAAGCCGTACTCGGTCGCGCCGATTCGCCCGCCTTCGGCAAATCATCGCGTGGGGTAATTAAGCTGGTACAGTTTTGATGCTCCAGTCCACCATAATGGTTGCCAGTCGCCATCACCATAAACAAATAGTCAGCAAATGGCGCTGAGCCAAACAACTCAATTTGAGCCTGACAGATTTTTTGCAAATCGCTGGACAAGCGCAGCAAATCTGTCTGATGTCGTCCCGAAATCGCAACACGATGCACAATGCCTGACACTTCAAACTGGGTTTGTGCCAGTTCAGCCACCTCAAAGGGATGATCAATCAACGTCGCATAATCAGTCGCCTGCAACACACGATCAGCGGGTAAGTCAGCATCTGCTGCAAGGCTAAATGGCTCAATTGGGGGTAAACTGCACGCCACAGGCAATCCTCGAAACGAGGCGCCCACATCCAAACTCAACTGAATTGGCTGCTGCTCTTGACCTGCTACTGCCAGACACACACACGCAGGATTGACATACAGCCGACTCTGATCGACATATGCGCCACGCACCGACAAATCAAACGCATAAACCTGATAATGCACCTCAACCCACGTTGTAGACTGCAATTCTAACTGCCATTGATTTTTACTGATTTTATGAACTGCGATCTCTTGATCTGGTGAAGATTGAACCACCGCACGAACACGCCCCACATGACGCGCAAACTCACGAATCAGATAACTTCCTGGAATCCATACGGGCATCCAAAGCTGCTGTCCCACCTGTGCCTGAAACGTCAACACCACATCAATCAAATGCTGACCATACTGATCAAACCCAAGGCGATAATGCACCATAACTCCACACTCAATTCCAAACCACACTCACCATCATACTATGGACACCGCATTGACCCCAGCCACAATCCCTCCGCTTGGCCAGTTTTTTTGTCGAACAATCGGTCTGCATTTCTCAATAGAGGCATGGGATACTGATAGAGTTTGCTGATGTTTTGCTGACAGCGGGTATGCACCAGCTTTTTTGCACCTACAAAATGAACGTATCATCCTGACGATTCTGACAGCGATTGACCCATGACCATCCCCAGCAACCGTGCATGGCTGTGGTTATCGGTCAATGAGCCTGTGTTGATCTGGCAAAACGCCCAACCGATTTTGAGTGAACGTCAACTTATAAACTCAGCATGCTCAACAGCTTTTAATTTTTTTAACTTCAGGAGTGTTTTTTATGTCCACGACTCAGTCAAAGACTCCACATCGCATTGTGATTGTGGGTGGGGGCGCTGGCGGCCTTGAGCTGGCCACTCGACTCGGCAAGAGCCTTGGCAAACGCGGTCAGGCTCAGATTACCTTGGTCGATGCCAATCTGACCCACATCTGGAAGCCGTTATTACACGAAGTGGCTGCAGGTACAATCAACTCTTATCAAGATGAGTTGAATTATTTTGCACATGCCAGCAAGCACTATTTTGAGTTTCATTTGGGCAAGATGCAGGACATTGACCGCGCCCAGAAACAACTGATTTTAGCGCCGCTGACCAATGGGATTGGCGATACCATTGCCGATGAGCGCCGCCTGAGCTATGACACACTCATTCTGTCGATTGGCTCAACCTCGAATGATTTCAATACCACAGGTGCAGCGGAGCATTGTATTTTCCTTGATGCTCGTCATCAGGCAGATCGCTTTCAGCGTGAATTCCTCAATCTGTATTTGCAGGCACACGCACGCGGCCTCGAAGATCAAACGCCACAGCAGCTCAACATTGCGATTATTGGCGCTGGTGCAACAGGCGTTGAACTGGCGGCTGAGCTACACCATGCCGCACATGAATTCAATCGCTATGGGTTGAATCAAATCAGCCCTGACGATGTAACGATCAGCCTGATTGAGGCTGCGGATCGGGTACTACCAGCGCTCCCGCCTGCTGTATCTGCCCGCGCCGAACAACAGCTCAAAGCCTTTGGCATTCAAGTCTTAACTGGCCGCAAGGTCGTTGCAGTTGAAGCAGATCAAGTACGTTGCGATGGCGATGTGGTGATTCCCGCTTCGTTGAAAGTCTGGTCAGCAGGGATCAAAGCTCCTGATCTGTTGCAGGAGATTGCTGGACTTGAAACCAATCGCATCAATCAACTGGTGGTCAGCTCAACCCTCCAAACCAGCCGTGATCCTGATATTTTTGCATTTGGGGACTGTGCAGCCTATACCCCTGAAGGTGCTGAACGACCTGTGCCACCACGCGCTCAAGTCGCCAACCAACAGGCGATTTTACTGGCCAAAAGCATGAAGGCACGCATTCACGGACAACCGCTGCCACACTTTAATTTTAGTGATAAAGGCTCTTTGGTGTCGTTATCACATCAAAATACAGTCGGCAGTTTGATGGGCAATATTTATGTACAAGGCTTTATGGCACGCATAATGTACGTGTCGCTGTATCGCATGCACCAGATGGTACTGCATGGGGTTTTTAAAACCACACTACTGATGATGAAAGATCTCATCTCACGCGGTGCCAGCCCAACGCTCAAGCTGCATTAAGCCTTTTTTGCTCAGCAACCGCGAGACTGTTTTACAAGCACAGCTCGCGGTTTTTTCGTGACAATTTGAGTATCTTTCCTGTCAGCCTGTCCAAAAACAGCTATGATAGATGCGTTTTTTACCAACAAGGATGCCTGACTCATGGCCACAATCCAGAAAGACCAAGTGGTTTCTTTCCACTACACCCTCACTGACGAACAAGGTACAGTGATCGATAAATCTGATGGCCAACCACTGGTGTATCTGCATGGCGCAAACAACATCATCCCTGGCTTAGAAAACGCATTGGTTGGCAAAGTCGCTGGCGACAAGCTGCAAGTCTCTGTTGCACCAGAAGATGGCTATGGCGAATACCAACCCGAAATGGTACAAGAAGTGCCACGCCAAATGTTCCAAGGTGTTGACCAAATCCAAGTCGGCATGCAGTTTCAAGCGCAAACCGATGATGGCATCCAAGTCGTCACTGTAAAAGACGTGACCGATGAATCTGTATTTGTCGATGGCAACCATCCATTGGCAGGTCAATCACTAAACTTCGACGTTGAAATCGTCGATGTTCGTGCCGCATCTGAAGAAGAGCTACAGCACGGTCATGCACATGGTGTCGGTGGTCATCAACACTAATTCATATTGCTGATCAAAAGCCGCAGTTCATCTGCGGTTTTTTTATGTAAATACTCACGTCATTCACGCTCTAAAACTGACAATTATCCGTGTCATCATATACCGCCGATCAGTCAATCCTTGTAGGTTTAACTTTCTGGAATTACAATTTTTTTGACTAAAACATGATGTTTTTTGGAGATTTGCAATGATGCGCTCCTCTTTAATTGCACTGTCGGTGGTGCTAGGCACGTTGGCAAGTACCGCAGTGTACGCCCAATCCGACAGCCCACCCAATCTGCCGACTGCACTACAGCCTTTTAGCCAATTAATTGATTCAGGCCAATACCAGCGTGCCTTTGAGCAAGGACAGGGGTTGCTCAATGAGTGGAGTGGTGAACCGATCTTTGATTACTTGTATGGCTTGGCAGCACTCAACAGTGGTGCGCTGGAACAAGCCAGATTTGCCTTTGAGCGCATCCTCATTGCCCAACCCAACCACCATCGCGCGCGCTTGGAGCTTGCACGTCTACAAATGGCGCAAGGGCTTTGGATACATGCTCGTGAAAACTTTATGCTGGTTTTAAATCACAACCCTCCCGAAACCGTCAGCCAAAACATTTACCGTATGCTCAGTGAACTGAGTCGTCGTGAAGCCACCCAACAAACCCAACAACATTTTCGACTGGGTTTAAGTAGTGGATTTGATAGTAATGTAAACAGTGCCACATCTTTGCATAGCATTAATCTTGAGTTTGCAGGTCTTGGTACACTCACAGCCATTTTACCGAATGATGTCAAAGCCAAAGAGTCTGCTTTTGCCAAAGTGCAAGGCGATGCCGTTTGGTTAATTCCACATACACAACAACGCCATTGGCTGACATCAGTGCAAGCCGAACATAAACATCTACTTGAAGATTGGCCTTTCGATCAAACGCAATTATCGTTTGGGGCAGGCGTTAAACAACGTGTTGGATTGAATCAATTTCAACTTATGGCACAGAGTCTATCCATTTGGCGTGATGCCAAAACACTCCTGTGGTCGCCTTCAGTCACAGGACAATGGCACAGACTGCTCAATCGACATGTGCGGGTCGGCTTAAATAGCCGCTGGAGTGGCGTCCACTATATGGATCAGCCCAAGCTTAATCTCGATATTTATCGAATTGCGTCACAACTCCAGTGGCAACAAGGGGCGCATCAATGGCTATTACAACCTCATTTCACAGCCAATCGTCTACGCCATCGTGAGCGTCAGCACCTTGATCATAACCAATGGGGCGTGAGCGCCAACTATCAATTACAGCCACTGCCCAATTGGGCGTTCGGGATCTCGGGGCAATGGCAACAATCAGACTATCGAACACCACACCCATTTTTTGGCAAAAAGCGCCAAGAACAATACTGGCATGTGGCGGCTGAAGGTCAATACCAACTGACCCCAACATGGCAATTGTGGGGAGAGCTACGCCATACCGACCAAAACAGCAATCTCCCGCTGTTTGAATATGATCGCACCCTCGTCGAACTGGGCGTGCGTTACCTCTGGCAGTAGGAGCATTACACATGTTGATCACGATATGGATTCATTCTGCTCTGCGGCTCGGCGCGTTACTGTGGCTTACCATCCTGCTGGGGATCACCTCAGTGGCACATGCTGCATCAGTGGCACTTGTGATTGCCAGTCGTGGCGAAGTTGTGGCCGTCAATGAGCAGGGCAAGCGCGCATTGCAGCGCCGATCCACCTTATTTGAAGGGGATCGAATTGAAACGGGCAACAACAGTCAGGTTCAAATTCGGTTTATTGATGGTGCGCTGCTCACCTTAGAACATCAGACCAAGCTCGAAATTAGTCGTTTTGAGGACAACACTCAAGGCAAAGCGGGGCAGGTATTGTTACGCCTCATCCAAGGCGGGCTACGCAACCTGACAGGTACGATAGCTGAGCAACATCCTGAGCGCTATCGCGTAGAATCTGCGGTGGCCAGCATTGGTGTACGCGGCACTGACTTTCGTGTCGTATTACGCAATAACAAACTTGCAGCAGGTGTCTATACAGGCGGTATCGTTGTTTATAATACCGCAGGCTCACTAGAGCTTGGTGCAGATCGCGACTTTCGGTTTGCATGGGTCACTTCGCCCAATCATCCCCCCAAAGGTCATCTGATTGCTCCATTACTATTGGATGATGACTCGCCACAACTACAACTCCTACCGACCAACGAAGATGTTGTTCAGGCGATTGTCAATTACAATCAAGAAAAAACCCTCACCACGCTTGAAAAGCAAATCGACAGGTCACACGCCCCTATCACACCAACACCTATCACACCTCAACCACCACCAAATACCGTGAGCCTACCCGATTGGACTGACAGTGCTCCAATCACGCAGCGCTCATTTATTAGTGCGACAGGAGTAGATTCACAGGGCAATTTGACCCAAGGTTTGACCACAGCAGCAGCCAGCAACGATAAAGTCACTACGCCTGATGGCTTGGTATTCGACTTTTCGAACAGTGGCAGCATCTCCACAATTGAACAAGCGTACATTCTCAATGGCAGTAACTTTGCGCTGAATCAAGTCGATGATCTACCGATTTATTGGGGCAAATGGAACGGCGATCCTGAGTTGCTTTTATATCAATCGCAACCTTCAGCACAAATCTCCTCATTGGCGGCCAACAGCCACGAACTGGCATGGCTGTATATTCAAGATGGGATCATCAACGTAGACAACCTGCCCAACCAAGGCATTTCTAGACTCGATTTTCACGCCAAATACGACGCCAACGGCAATTGGCCATTGACCAGCATGAGTCAAAATGGGCAGCTTTCGACGGTTGAAAACACACTATCTCTCGGCTTCAACCTCAACAGCCAAACCGTAGAAGTGGACTTCAATCTATTTAACAGTGACTTTACTGGGAGGTGGTCAAACCCATCATCCTCTCCTGTGCCATTTAGCAGTACCAACGGGGTCATCAGCTTTGGTGGCGCTGCTGTGTTTGAAGCCTTCGGCACGTCATCCACATCACTGAGCGGTAGTTTTTCGCTGGACGGTGCAGTGGTCGGTGGACAAATCAATGGCAGTGGGCAAACCAGCACGGCCGTCAGCGGCCAAGTTGGCTCAGCCACTCAAGAACTATTCTTCCCTGGTGTCATGCAACTCGAAACGGATGATAAATCTCAGTGGTCGCAGTTATTGTTTATCCTCGAAGGATCAATGCCCAGTAACTAGCCACCTACTTCGTTGTATGCCGAAACGTGCCATCCCAGTCCTGACTGGGTGGCACATGCTGCAATTGCTGTATCCGCTCCAAATATAAACCATATAAAACACAATCAGGCGCCGCTTGTTGTAGTTGCCGCCACAGGTCGCGTGCGCACTGCCAATCCTGTTGGTAATAGGCTTGTAAGGCCAGATGATGTTGCTCCACTGCTTGCACAAGGGTATCTGACAATAGTTCAGCACGCCCAACAGGCTCATACACCCGTACAGCCTCGTCCTTACCCTTGACCTGTATTTGATCAACCAAACGATAGCAAAACGCGGGAGCAAGTGCCTTGGTGCGCTCACCCACTAACAACTTCACTCCATAAAACTTCGTAATACTCTCTAAGCGCGACCCCAGATTCACCGCATCACCCAGCACTGTATAGGCGCGGCGATAACTTGATCCCATGTCTCCAACGTTCATGAGTCCTGTATTGATACCGATTCCAATATTAATTTCGGGCAAGCCCTCAGATTTAAACGCTTGCTTCAACTGCTCTGTGAGTGACAGCATGCTGAGGGCTGCATCAATCGCATGTTCAGCATGATGTGGATCTCGTAAAGGCGCATTCCAAAACGCCATCACCATATCACCAACATACTTATCAATCGTGCCCTCATGCTCAAAAATCGTACGCGTAATGGGTGTAAAGTAGCGGTTGAGCATTTTTTTCAATGCCTCTGCCGTTAGCCCTTCTGAAATGCTGGTAAAACTTCGAATATCTGAAAACAAGACGGTCATTTCTTGTGTTTCACCATCAAAATGATATGCATCTGGATTGAGCAACATTTCATCAATGTGTGCAGCAGGCACATACTGACCGAACATTTCTTTGATTCTCCGACGCGCATGATTTTCAATAAATAACTGATAGGTTACGTTCAATAAAAACATCACCAAAATCAACAATAGCGTCAGAATCAAACTCAGGTCTAGCCCTGCAAAAGACCAGAAAGACAAATTACTGCCAATCAATAGCAACAACGTCAACACCACCACACCCAACATCCAAACTGGCGACAATCTGGGCAAGCTCAGTGCCAACAGCAGCCCAACCAATAGCATGGTGAGCCACTCAGCACCCTCCGCCCAATCAGGCCGATACGGAAAATCAGTATTGAGCAAAGCATGCAGGACTGTTGCATGCACCTCCACACCCGCCATGCGAGTGGCTACAGGGGTTGTCACCAAATCACCCAAACCAATCGCCGATGTACCAATCAACACCAATGCATTCTCGAAGGTATGTGGTGCAATGCGTGCATTGACAACATCGGTTGCTGACACCCGCAAAAATGGCCGCGCGGTTGCACTGTATGGAATCAGCACCTGACCATAATGATCCAGTCGATGTAGTCGCTTGGCCAAACTCAATGAGGTGAGTGAACGGCGATCTCCAAGTGGCTCTGTAGCAAGCGTGATACGGTCTTCTAAGTAGTACAAACGCGCCATTTCAAGCGAAAGTGCCGCATAGAATTGGTCTTGGAACTGTAGCAACAGCGGCGTTCGCCGAATCACTCCATCCGTGTCTGGAAAAGTCGTAATAAACCCTGCACCCAACGCCTGATCTTGCAGCACACCCAGTGGTGCGGTATAGCCTGCCAATCGCAAAACACTCAGCTCGCCCGTCGCCTCGCCCTGCCACTGAATATTCAATGACTCAGGGAGCTGGCCAACCTGTAAAGGTTGGGTCAGATGCATAATGAAGCCCAATACACCATCCACGCCAGCCAAGGCTTGCGCAAATAGTGAATCACCATGCAGTGGCCGCTCTTGTTGAGACCAGCGCTGCTCAACTTCTTGTTGCAGTTGGGCTGGCATCTGGTTCAATGCCAGCGATACAGGGTCAAGCTCTGGCTCGGCAAACAACATGTCGTAGCCAACCACCAACGCCCCGTCGGATTTTAGAGTCTCGGTCATCTGGGCAAGTGTTGTACGAGACCAAGGCCAACGCCCTTGTTCGACTAGGCTACGTTCATCAATATCTACTATAATAATCGGGATGTTAGCGGGTGTAATCGGCTGCGCAGTGAGATTGAGCCGCCAGTCATAATACACATACTCTAACCGCTCAATTAAGGCTGCCACTGGACCTGGAGGCATGATACTGTGCAACAAGAACACCATCAGCAAGCCCAATCCACTCAGCGTCGGCCACCATGAGACTTTCTGGTTTGATTTGCGCATGAATAGAGCTACTCTTCCGTGAGTGTGACCGTAATATAACTGGAGCTACACACTAAACCCAACCGATCAGGCAGGAACGGTGATGATTGAACAACCCATGACAAGGCAGTTCGCCGCCAACGACATCATTTTTGAACAAGGCAGTTTAGATCAAGTCGCGTTTGTCATTCTATCTGGTCGAGTCGAAATCTCCACGCAAACCGCTGGGCGCAAAATCAGTATTGCCGTCATCGGTGCTGGAGAGGTTTTTGGCGAATTGGCACTGATCAGTCAACAATCCCGCACCGCCACTGCCACTGCCTTCGAAGATACGGTACTTGAAGTCATCACTCCCCATCGGCTCAAGCAACTGATTGATCAGGCTGACCCTCTATTAAGAACATTGCTCAAAGGTAGCCTTGGTCGTTTTATCTGGACGCAGCGTTATATGCTGCAACATACCATCATCCCGCCAAAATCCACATTGCCCCTACAAAAGCAAGCTCAGGCAGAGGTCGAAACCGAATTTGCCATCGCACAAGGTATCCTAGGACAGCAATTCATACTGTACTATCAACCGATTGTTGCCACCAGTGACCGTAAAATTGCAGGCTTTGAAGCGCTAATGCGCTGGCAACATCCTGAGCGTGGCTTACTCTCACCTGCTTGCTTTATTGAGCTGGCTGAATGCACTGGCCAAATCGTCAATCTGGGTTTATTCGCACTCCAACAAGCACTGCATGATTTGACACAGTTACAAGCCCTTGCCGATAGACCCTTGTACATGTCGGTTAATTTATCTGGCAAACAGTTGCTCCAACCAGAAGCGATTCAAGCCTTAAACGCTGCCGTACAAACCTCCACCGTTGATCCTCAGAAGATCAAACTTGAAATTACCGAAAGCCTATTGGTTGATGATCCCTCTTTTGCCACATTGGTACTCAACAACTTCAAGGCACAAGGGATCGAACTTGCGATTGATGATTTTGGAACGGGCTATTCTTGCCTGAGTTATTTGCATCTGTATCCACTGGACACCCTCAAAATTGACCGCTCTTTTGTGGCCAACATGTTACATGATGAACGCCGAATGCGTGTGGTCAAAGCCATCGTCGGATTGGCCAGAGACCTACAGATGAACATCATTGCAGAAGGGGTTGAAACCATCGCCGAGCGTGATGCCATTGAACAACTAGAATGTGATTATATTCAGGGCTATCTGATGGCCAAGCCGATGGCGTTGGCCGATGCGATCACCCTACTCCGCACCGACCCTACGTTTTGGTAGCTGGATGTGACCCGTTGCGACAGATCAGCGCTGTTGCAACACCTGCAATGGTGAAATCTGCCACAGTTGCGCCAATGGCCGCATCCCCGTCACCACTGCCATAATCATCAACAACATCGGCGCAGCCAACCACCACCAAAAATGCAGTCGCATCGGCAAATCCAATC
>JAYXXU010000394.1:0-5235 GCA_036019135.1 Pseudomonadota bacterium
TTATGGGTGGTAGCTCTAGCCATCGGTGGATTCTTTTTGTTTCGGCGCTTTACCGCAAAAAAGCCGTAACGGTCGGGAGGACACCCTCACCGACCACATCGCATTTTGGCCAATCTACTCAATCCAGTCCGTTTAACGGTAGCCATGCTATGGGGGCAGGCGCTGGGGTCAATATTTTTGGTCAGCCCGTTGCAGGTGGGGCTGCTGCACAGACGGCAGCTTTTACTGGGGGTGAGACCCTGCCCGATGGGACGACCAAAGCCGCTTTTTTGCGGCAGTGTCGGGCAACGTTTCTGCAATAGCAGCAGCAACTTAAACGAGCTACGCCGCTATTTTACGCCCGAGCTGTATCAAGCGATTCAAGCTGATATCCAGCGCAATACTGAGACGGCAGAGCTTCCCCAGTTAAATGCCCAACTGGTTGAGACGATCACTGAGCATGGGAAATATATTGCCAGTGTCCGCTATAGCGGTACTGTCAGTGAGTCACTGGATACAGCGGCTATTCTATTTAGTGAGGTTTGGCATTTTGTTAAGCCAACACATGGTGGGGAATGGATCGTCGCAGGGATTCAGCAGGACTAGAGACTGCTCTGTTATACGACTAGACCAGCACTTGTGCTGGTCTTTTTGCATCTGACTTACGCTACAATTCGTCACACCCTTCATCATCATCCACTGTCTACTGATCATGCTGTTTGACCGCTCCTCTCCACCGCCGTTTTATCAAGCCCAACTCAGCGACAGCAAACGTATGGCGCTGGACAAATTGTTTATCGGCACTCGCTCACAAGCGCATTATTTAAAACGCTTTGCGTCGTTTGATCGTGCAAAAAAAATCGGCATGCGTTGGCATTGGGCAGCGTTTTTTATGACGTTGCCTTGGATGCTGTATCGCGGTCGCTATCTCGATGGTTTGGTGTATGCGGTGGCAGGGTGGTCTTTTTTGCATCTGATCATTGCCTTGGTGTTGGTGATTGTCGAAACCACTGTCGTACCGTTTTTACCGACTGAATGGGTGTGGCCAATACGGTTGGCGGTAGGTGGTGGCTTATATGTGAGTTGGTGTGTACTGACCGCAGGTTGGGCAGATGCGTATTATTATCGGGTCGCACGGCGGGAGATCAGTGAAACGATTGAAGATGGTTTAAGCCCATCGCAACAGGCTGAGCATTTACAGCACGAAGGTGGCACGCATTGGGCAGGATTGTTGCTGGCATTTGGGCTATTTGGGTTTGCGCTGTCGACGATTTATTCGGTGTATTTGCCTGCCTATGCTACCTATCAAAAGCGCCTAAAACTGATGGCAGTCTATGATTTGACTAGCCAAGCCCGTCAGCGAGTCGAGGTGATTTATAGCAGTACAGGTCATTGCCCGACAGGAACCCCGTTATCCACCGCAGCCCAAAACCAAACCATTGCACGACTCCAAGTGCTTGACCAAGCGGCTGGTATTCCACGCGAGAGCCAATGTATCGTACAAGCCACGCTACAGGGCGCACGCTGGCCAATTCATCATCTCAATGGTCAACGTCTGAGCTTGTATCGCTTGGCTGATGGGCGCTGGCGTTGTGTCACTTCCATGGGTGAGCGTGAAGCGCCAAGGGGCTGTGAGTTGGATTAAACGACTGCAATCAGGCAAGTTTGACTTTGTATACCTAGTGTCCGTATGCGGAACACCAAACCATTGTCTTGAGCTTCACACCCGAATCTCCACTTGCCACACTTTCTTGTACTAATGCCTTGAAGCCCATTTTCGAATATAGGTTAATTGCCTCAAGATTTTTTGAAGAAACTTTCAATACAATGCTGGTAACCCCACTAGATTCAGCATGCCAGAGCAATTTTTTGACCAAGTTTCCGCCGATGCCATGATTTCTTTTTTCGGGCTTGACCCACATCGAGACCAGCTCGCACTCTCCTACATTGTATACACCGCCAACCAGTCCAATATCCTCTCCATGACTACGGGCGATAAAAAATTTTACCCCACTTTCCGCAGCAGCAATTGACTTCCACTGTTCATCAGGGAGCTCTTTAGCTTCTTTATAGGTCATACCAAATGCGTCAGGAGAATCAAGAAGAGACTCTAATCGAATCATCTTTAAACACTCCCAATCCTTATCGGTAATGGGTACGATTTTCATATCATAGCTCTAGAGCCCTAACGCCTGTGATGTATCACATTAAAAATCAAAGCCATTTCACACCATGATTGCCCGCTTAACACATCTAATGTGCAGAACAGGAACAAACTCAAACAATGATTGGACTAAGAAGCCTACTCTACAACTGAGTCAGCTTTTTTCTTATCGTACACCAGTGCAAACGGATTGGCTGCTTTCTCAAGTCGAATAAATGCATGATACGATAATCCTGAGCCTGCACCACCATGTATATTCACCCAACAATCAGGATTAAATTTGAACACATGGGCTTTTCCTGCTTGCAAGGCAGGTAGTTTTGTATCAAATGTCAGCGTGCGAAATCCTGATCTATCTGGATGTACTGGCTCACTCAAATTTACAGGCGTATTGTCAGATCGTCCACATACCGCCCAAGTCTTGACCTGTTGGCGGCTATTTGCAGGCACATCAAACACCACATATTCACCTTGTCCAAAGCGATACCGACTATCGCCTTCAAACTGAATGTCATGCAATACAACTTGCGCAATCTGCCGTTTTTGCTTCCACGCACCGTCATGCAAAATATAAACCCGCGCCATATGACTTGGGATTGGATTATCCTGTTGGAACCTTGCGACTAACTCAGGATTAGCCACTGGCTGAGGCACATTGCTTGTTGTGGTACAACCCACAGTGGCAATGGTTAAAGCGGTGAGCACAACTACCTGCTTTATTTGATTCATCATTGCTGGATTACTCACTATTTTATCCAAAAAACTCTTAATATCAGATTACGCTCGCTCACTGACAAACCCAATCACCCGATCAATCCGCCGCGTATCCAACAGCACCATCAGCAACCGATCCAACCCCAACGCAATCCCCGCACAGGCCGGAAACTCCCGCAGCGCCGCCAACAGATGCTGATCTAACGGCATCTCTGGCAATCCCCGTACCTGCCGCTCAATGTTATCCGCTGCAAAACGCTTGGCCTGCTCCTGTGCATCCGCTAACTCATCATAAGCGTTGGCGATTTCTAACCCATCAATATACAACTCAAACCGCGCGGCAACCCGATTGCCAAACGCATCGACTTTGACTTGCGCAAGCGATGCCATTTCGGCTGGAAAATCCGTCAAATATAATGGTGCATCAATACCCAAGGTCGGCTCAATAAAGTGCGAAAAAATCAAATCCAGCCACGCCAACCGATCCTCACCCAGATCAATATTTAAGCCCAAATCACGGGCGCGGTCTTTTAGCTGCTTAACACTCGCGATCATCGGATCAAGCTGCACCCGTGCCAAAAATGCCTCACGATAACTGCGAATCTCAGGCTCAATCGGCTGATCAAACAGCACCGACAATAAATCAGTTAACTCCTGCATCAGTGCATCTAGAGTCCACTCGGGTCGATACCATTCCAACATCGAAAATTCGACATTGTGCCGCCGTCCACGCTCGGCATCGCGAAATACCTTACAGATCTGAAAAATCGACCCATAACCTGCCGCGACCAAACGCTTCATCGCAAACTCAGGCGACGTGTGCAAATAACCTTGCACATTGCGTCCCTCAAGCTGCACTTGCGCAGGCACAGATGCAAGATGCAAATCAGTCACCGCTGCCTGTGACCAAACGGGCGTTTCGACTTCTAATACATCACGTTCGGTAAAAAACTGTCGAATCTGCGCATACAACCGCGCACGCGCCTGTAGTGCTTCACGACTAGCAGACGGTTTAAAATCGACGTTTTCTGGTAGGTGACTCATGCCTGATCTCCATACGCAGCCCACTCACGCCGCAGCGGGTAATCGCGCCGCAACTGATCAAAACTGGCCGCATCAACCCAACCCTCATGCACACATGCCCGCAATACTGCATCATCACGCCGAATATCATATAAACTTGGCAATAATGGCAAAAGCTGCTCAACCAATGGACGCTGATCAAAATAACACGCAGCCGCTGGCATCACCTCTGCCATCTGACGTGGTGCGGGCAGATTCTGCCAATCACAAAACGCCTGATAAATCATCTCTGTACCCCGTGCCTTGCCTTCTAGGCTGTAACCTGCAACATGCGGGGTGACCAAGGCCAAATGCGTCAGCAACTCGGCAGAAATACGCGGCTCATGCTCGAACACATCCAACACCACTGCCCGTCCCGTCTGCTGAATATCCGCCAGCAGATCGGCCTCAGCCACCACCGCACCACGCGCCGTATTAATCAACAGACAGTCGGCTGACATCTGCGCCAACTCCGCCGCCGCAAGCAAATGATAGGTCGGATAGTCGCCCGTACGCGTCATCGGAACATGTAACGACACTGCATTGGCCTGTGCCAGCAATTCAGGCAAGTTCACCTGTTCAATATCAGCATGTGACTGCAACGGATCATAACCCAGCACGCGCCAGCCCAAACGACCAGCCAGCCGTGCTAACCGCGTCCCAACATTGCCCAGACCCACGACCCCCAAACAAAATGCTTGCCCCGCCGTCAACACTTCAGGCCGTAAGGTCAGAATCGCCGTCACCACATACTCAGCCACCGCTTGGGCATTGCACCCTGCTGCATTGGCAACGGTAATCTGTTGAGCAGCCAGCCCAACCAAATCCAAATGATCCGTGCCAATTGTGGCACTGCCCACAAAACCAATCGGTGTATTTTTAACCAAATCTGCGGTCACCTGAGTGACAGAACGCACCAATAAGGCATCGGTTTCGACCAAATCCTGCGCAATCAAGCAACGACCAGCGACTTTTTTTAAGCAATGTTCAGCAAAAAAATGTTCGACATAGGCCAAATTTTCATCGACAACTAAGCGCATGATGCGACTCCACCCGTGTTTGGTCTCAAAAATGTCAAATTCATCACAAAAAATGACAGAGCGTTTTGACTTATGCTTACAAATTATGCCTTAATCCGCGATGGAATCATCCTAAAACTTATGGATCACAATCACCGTGCGTAGAATGCCCGTATGCAAAAACGGGTTGGCATGGCAACAACAATTCAGGCAAGGAATCGCCACCGCTGTTATCGCCTGTGCCGTTCAGCTTCCCTCTGCTTGGGCTGAGCAACCGTTGCCCGAACCTGCCAATCT
>JAYXXU010000395.1:0-8400 GCA_036019135.1 Pseudomonadota bacterium
TAAATGAAGGCGGATCAAGTCAGAAATCCAATAACTTTCCAATAAAAACTGCTGAATTTGAAAAAAATCATGCTAAACATAAGGCGTTGTTACTATATGGCGTGGTCGTATTTGTGCTTCTATCACCAATTTGGATTCCTGCTTCTATTTACAGAGCCATAAAGGATAATTAATTCTTAAGCTTGCTTTGCACTGTTATGCGGGATTGCAGTCATCATATAGCAGTTATGGTAATAATTTCGCCACACGCTCCCGAACTTCCGCTTCATCCACCTGATAAATATCCTCAAATCCCGCTGCTGCTTTAAAGCGCTTATACGCCCAGTGGTAGTGTTCGGGGGCGCGTCGGATCAGTGCTTCCACCGCTGCATTCATCGTGTCCACGGACGTCTGTAGATCTGCGGCATAGATGGCGGGGTCAACAGCATCAATCGTGTAGTCAAAGCGTTGGGTGTCTAGATTGCGAATGCATGACAGCATCACCACACTACAACCTGTCTTTTGAATCAATTTGGAGGCAAGGGTAGTGGTCAAGACAGGATAGCCACAAAAATTAGAAGCAATGCCGCCAGAGGCTTTGGGGGTGTGGTCTGGCAAAATAATCGTCAATCCGCCGTTTTTGAGCGCCCTAAAAATCAACCGCACACCACGATCATCAGTAGGTACCATGGTTTGATTCATACGACTGCGCGCTTCGAGTACAAATTGATCTAAATCCAGATTATCACTGGGTTTGTACATCACCACAGGCGTGGCATATTGATTTAGCCATGCGTTCATCAACTCCCAACTGCCATAATGCGGTACGATGGCGACACAGCCTTTCGGATCAGCCAATGCAGCTTCCAAGATGGCTTGACCTGTGACTCGTCCTGCTCTGGCCAAGCTGTCGCTGGGCGGATTGCCCCAACAGCGCAAAAACTCAATAAAGCTTAAGAGCTGATTGCGCAGAGCGTATTTGGTGAGCTGGCGTAGCTCTGGCTCAGACAGATCAGGGAATACAAGGATCAGATTACGTCGAATGGTTTTGAGCATGCCTTGTTCTGGAAATAGCCAAAACAATCCCGCTAGCATGCGCGCAAATTGTTGCAATACCCCCAGCGGTAAACGACTGAGTACCCGAAGCAAGCGCGAAAGTGGACGGAGTGTCGAGGGTGCGTTTGCAGTGGGCATGGCGTGCTCAAGTCAGTGAACATGGGGCAACAGGGTAAAAGATGCGAGCAAGGCTTGGCAAGCACTCGTCGGCTGATTGGACTGTCATAGATAGAACTACTCGCCATGCAGCAGAAAAAACACGCTGAAACGTCTGAACAGCCAACAATCACCCAATCAGATCGGTTATTGTATCGGCCATCGTGTTTCTTGAATGCTTAGGTTGATTGCATGTCCGAATGGCCGCCAAACCCTGATCAAAAGCCCTCATCGCAACCCACTCAGCCGAATGTGACACCGCAGCCTGCGTCAGGTCAAGAGTGGCAGTTACTCGAAAAAGTGTTGATGTCTTCGGTCGAAGAACAGCGTCGGGCGCGGCGTTGGGGGATTTTCTTTAAGCTGATTACCTTGGCCTATGTGTTGATGCTGTTTTTGGTGTTGGGTCGCGGGTGTAGCCCAACAGACACCGAAGCCAGTATGTCGCGCACGCAGCCACATTTGGCAGTGATTGATATTCAAGGAGAAATTGGCGGTCAACGTGGAGTCGAAAGCCAAGTTGTGATTGAGTCGCTCAATCAAGCATTTAGTGCAACCCAAAGTCAAGCCGTGGTGCTGAATATCAACTCACCGGGTGGCTCTCCAGTGCAGTCAGATGAAATTTTTCAGGAAATCATGCGTTTGCGTGAGCAAAATCCAGATAAAAAACTCTACGCTGTCATCACTGATATTGGTGCATCGGGTGCGTATTATATTGCCGCATCTGCTGACGAAATTTGGGTCAATCCATCGAGCTTGGTGGGTTCGATTGGGGTCATCATGCCAAACTACGGTTTGGAAGGGTTGACCAAAAAACTGGGTGTTGAAGACCGTACCCTGACTTCTGGCGACCATAAAGCTGCGCTGAGCTTTACCAAGCCGTTAGATCCATTCGAAAAAGACCATGTACAAGGTGTTCTCAACACTGTAAATCTGCATTTTATTGATGAAGTGAAGGCAGGTCTTGGTGATCGTATCAAAGACGATGGAAAAGTGTTTTCGGGATTGTTTTGGTCAGGGAGTCAAGCACTTGAATTGGGTCTCGCCGATAAGTCAGGCGGTCTAAATGCCCTATCGCGCGAGCTAGATATTGAAAATATTGCCAATTACACCCATCAGCGTAATCCATTAGAGGATTTGGCTGAGCGTTTAGGTGCGCAAGCAGGGCACGCGTTGGGTACAAGTGTACAGGCGACAATCGAGCAACAAGCAACGGTGGAGCTGAAATGAAACCCTGTATTCACTTTGCGCATGCCAATGGCGTGCCATCGGCAACCTACGAAAAAATGCTGGCGTGTTTACGCGACGAATATGATGTGATTACAGTGCCATTGATTGGCACAGAGTCACGTTATCCTGTGACCAATCACTGGACACGTTTGGTTGATCAAGTAATTGATAGCATTGAGCAACAGGCTCAGGGTCGCCCCGTGATTGCTTTGGGGCATTCGATGGGGGGCTTGCTGAGTTTTATGGCATCGTATAAACGCCCTGAGTTGATGGATCAGTTGATTATGCTTGATCCGCCCTTAATCAATGGTATGCCATCACTAGGATTGCATTTGGCCAAGACTTTACGCCCCAAAACCGTGGACAAACTGACGCCCGCAGGGGTGTCAGCCCGTCGACGCGATCATTGGGAGAGTCGGGAGCAAGCCGCAGAGCTGCTGCGCAACAAAGGCTTTTTTGCAAATTTTGATCCTGAGTGCTTTGCGGCATATATTGAGCATGGCCTCAAAGACGTGCCGCAAGGCGGTGTAACACTGACCATTCCGAAGGCGGTTGAAGTTGCGGTGTTTCGTAATAATCCATCATGGTTTTGGCTCAAGCCACGGCATGCGCCCAAGCCACCTGCGCGTTTGGTGGTGGGTGAGGACAGTCAATTTTATAAGCGTGGCTTCCCACAGCGCTTAGAGCGCCAGCTCAAAATCAACTGTCATGTCAGTCGTGGAGGGCATATGTTCCCGCTGGAGCGACCTGAGCAAACAGCCATTATGGTGAAAGGGTTGATTCGTCAATTGAATGCTGAAAAGAAAAACCCAAAAAATATCAAAAAATCAAAATCCTACTGAGATAAAAGTCCAAAAGGCCACCTTGAGTGATTGAGGTGGCTTTTTGGGCTTTTAGCATGGCTGAATCTTATTTTTTTGACTGTGCTGAACATCCATATTTAGCCTTTTTGTGCTATAATTTGCGAGGATATATGCGGGTATTTTTGCTGGTTTTATAGTCCGAAAATCCGAGTTATAGGCAATTGTTTTTATTGGTATTTTTTGGATGGATTTGAGCAAATGCTGCAATCTGATCTTGCCCAAAAAATCGCGCAAATGAATCAAAGAAGGAGCGTGCATGAGCGTATCAGAAATTTCCCCGATTGCGATTGAAGATGAGCTAAAGCAATCGTATCTGGATTACGCCATGAGCGTGATTGTGTCGCGAGCCTTACCTGATGTTCGAGATGGCTTAAAGCCTGTGCATCGGCGGGTTTTGTTTGCCATGCACGAGTTGAGCAACGACTACAATAAACCCTATAAAAAATCAGCCCGTGTAGTCGGTGACGTGATCGGTAAGTATCACCCTCACGGTGACTCTGCGGTCTATGACACGATTGTTCGGATGGCGCAGGATTTTAGCTTGCGCTATCTGTTGGTCGATGGTCAGGGTAATTTTGGTTCAGTGGATGGGGACAGCCCCGCTGCGATGCGTTATACCGAAGTGCGGATGACCCGCATGGCGCATGATCTACTGGCTGATCTCGAAAAAGACACTGTCGATTGGGAAGATAACTACGACGGTTCAGAGCGGATTCCACAGGTGCTGCCAACCCGTATCCCGAATTTGCTGATCAATGGCGCAGCAGGGATTGCGGTAGGGATGGCGACCAATATGGCGCCACATAATCTGACTGAAGTGATCAATGCCTGCTTGGCCTATGTTGATGACAGTGAAATCACGGTCGAAGGGCTGATGCAGTACATCAGTGGCCCTGATTTCCCAACGGGCGGGATTATCTACGGCAAGAGTGGGATCGTCGATGCCTATCGCACGGGTAAAGGCCGTCTACATATTCGTGGTAAATATCATTTTGAAACTGATGATAAAAATGGCCGTCAGAGTATCGTTTTTACCGAGATTCCGTATCAGGCCAATAAAGCACGGGTGATTGAGCGGATTGCCGAACTGGTCAAAGAAAAGAAAATCGACGGGATTAGCGAGCTGCGCGATGAGTCTGATAAAGACGGTATGCGCATCGTCATTGACTTAAAACGCAACGAAAACGCAGATGTCATCGTCAATAATCTGTTCTTACAGACCCCGCTTGAGACGTCCTACAGCATTAACATGGTGGCGTTGGACAACGGTCAGCCAAAGTTGATGAATCTACGCGATTTGGTTGCGGCGTTTATCCGCCATCGTCAAGAAGTCGTGACCCGTCGCACCTTGTATGAGCTACGCAAAGCGCGTGAGCGTGGACATCTGCTCGAAGGTCTGACCGTTGCACTGGCGAATATCGATGAGATCATTGCTACCATTAAAACCTCAGCCAATACAGGCGATGCTCGCGACAAGTTGCTGAGCCGTGAATGGGCATCTGAAGGCGTCATGGCACTGTTGGCTAAAGCAGGCAGTCAGTCGATTCGACCTGATGAGATTGAAGGTGAAGATCCTGCGCGGCCATTTGGTTTGCAAGGGCAGGTCTATCGGTTGTCACCTGCGCAGGTCAATGCGATTTTAGAGCTGCGTTTGAACCGTCTGACAGGCTTAGAGCAAGATAAGTTACATGCTGAATACGCAGATATTTTGGCTCAAATCGCTGAATTACAAAGTATCTTGGATAGTTTTGAAAAACTGATGCAAGTGATTCGTGATGAGTTGAATGCCGTACTGGCACAGTACGGTGATGCGCGTCGTACCGAAATCGTCGAGTCGCGGATTGATTTTAGTCGCGCTGATTTGATTCCAGAAGAGCAAGTGGTACTGACTGTTTCTAAGGCGGGCTATGCCAAAACCCAGCCATTAGATGATTATGCTGCACAACGTCGTGGTGGTCGTGGCAAGTCAGCGACCAACATGAAAGAAGATGATTATATTGAGCATCTGGTGGTGACTAGCAATCACTCGACCGTGTTGTGCTTTACCAATCGTGGTCGTGTATATGGCCTAAAAGTCTATGACGTGCCGATGGCAAGCCGTGGCTCGCGTGGACGGCCGATGATCAATTTGCTTCCGCTGGAAGAGGGCGAAGGGATTACTGCGATTTTATCGCTGAAAGAGCGGCCAGAAGGGCATTATGTATTTATGGCGACCGCCAGTGGCACAGTCAAGCGTGTACCAATTGAGGCGTTTACCCACTTACGCAAAAATGGCCTGATCGCGATTGATCTCAAGGGTGAAGATACCTTGGTCGGTGTGGCGATTACCGATGGCACACAACAGATTATGCTGTTCTCCAATGAAGGCAAGGCCATTCGATTTGCTGAAGATAAAGTCCGTGCGATGAGCCGTACGGCTAAGGGCGTGCGTGGTATGCGTGTTAGCCTAGTGGCTGATCTTGATACAGACGATGAGGTCAGTGCAGACGACGTTGATGTCGAGGATGGAGCAGATCTAGGTGATAGCAGCTTTAATAGTCGTGTTGTCTCCTTAGTCGTTGTGCCAGAGTCGGGTGAAGTGTTGACGGCTTGTGCGAACGGTTATGGCAAGCGTACACCAGTGGGAGACTTCCCAACCAAAGGTCGTGGTGGCAAAGGGCTGATTGCGATTAAAACTAGCGCCCGTAATGGCGAGTTGGTGCGTGCAACTGCGGTCACGGATGCCGATGAGCTGCTGTTGATTTCTGATGCAGGCACGATGGTGCGTACCCGTGTGGCTGAAGTCAGCGTGACAGGGCGAAATGCGCAAGGGGTGATGCTGATTCGTCTGACTGCGGATGAAACCTTGGTCGGGGTGGTCTGTTTGGCTTGTATTTCGGGCGACGATGAGGACTGTCTGGAGGATATAGAGGCTGTAGAGGTCGATATGACCGCAGGCGCTGAACCCGCAGCACTCGTTGAAAACGCTGAGTAAGGCAGTCTTTTTATAGTGTTAGGGGAGCAAGATTTGCCCTGCATGCATATAGATGTTGCGGTGTAATCTGTTCAATTGTCGCTGTTCCACACAACGCCATCGTGACTTCAAGCTCCTCTCGTAGGAGCTTGATCACATGTGCCACCCCTAACGCGCCTGCGAGCGCTAAGCCATAAATATATGGCCGACCAATCAAAATGGCATTTGCCCCAAGTGCCAGTGCTTTAAAGGCATCAGCACCGCAACGAATCCCACCGTCATACAAGATCAATGTCCCTACAGGGACAGCATCGCGAATATGGGGCAACATCGTCAATCCATCAATACAGTCTTCGAGGACTCGTCCACCATGTGTTGAGACAATCAAGCCTTTTACGCCTATCGTGATGGCTTGTCGTGCGTCATCTGGATGTAAAATACCTTTTAAAATAATAGGGAGCTGAGTCTGTTGAACCAGCCACGCGACATCAGCCCATGTTGGCGCGAGTCCCAACAGCCCATCAAATAATGGATGCTCGTGGGGCTGGAGGGTCGGTGTCTGAGCTAGCTTAAGCAAATTAACTGCACTGATTTGTGGTGGAAGTGAAAAGCCAGCACGTCGCTCACGGTCGCGCACTCCCATATGTGGCGCGTCAATGGTCAGCACAATTGTCTGGTGTCCCGTTGCTTCAGCTTGCCGAACCAAAGCAAGGCTCTGCTCACGAGACCTTTGCCAATACAATTGAAACCAACAAGCCGTTGAGGTCTGCTGGGTGATTGTTTTTAAAGGGGTAGATGCTAAAGTGCTGATGATCATGGGCGTTCGGGTCACATGCGCGGCCAAAGCAGTCGCTTGTTCGCCTGCTGAGTGAAACAATTGCTGATAGGCGACAGGGGCTAGGATAAATGGATGTTCAAACTGTTGATCCAAAAGCTGAATGCTCGTGTGTCCTTTTTGCAAATCCAGTAAACGACGTGGTAATAGGCGGTAGCGGCCAAACGCTTGCTGATCTAGATTCGGTGGTGTTCGTGCGCAACCGCCCTGTAAATATGCCCAAGTGGAGGCAGGCAAAGTTTGTTGTGCTGCTGACTCATAATCAGTAATCGCAACCCAATCTGAAGGAATCTTACTGAGAGGTATAGAGGTCACGTTATATCTCGCTCCATTGTCGGATTAAATTGTGATAGTGGTGCGTGAGAGAGAGGATCTCTGGATGGTCACCGAGCTGTTGGCGCAGTTTGAGAATGCTCATATCGAGTTGAAACAGCATATCCCGCTGCCAGTTGTCTTTGACCAGACTTTGTACCCACGTCACAGCCGCCAATCGTTGGCCTTCAGTGACAGGTTCGACCCGATGTAGGCTGGTGGAGGGGTATAAAATCGCATCACCAGCGTTCAGTTTGACAGCATGTGATCCATAGGTATCTTCAATGACCAGCTCGCCACCTTGATAAGTATCTGGTGCAGATAAAAATATGGTGACTGATAAATCAGTACGAACACGCTCACCGCTGAGATGATGGCGCTGTAGGGCATTATCTACATGATTGCCATACTGACCATGCTGTTGATAACAGTTGAATAATGGCCGCAAGACACATTTGGGCAAAGCCGCTGATTGAAACAGTAAGCTTTGTTGTAATGCTTGGCTGATCGTGTCAGCCAGTTGTTGATACGTTGCTGATGTCGTCGGGAGTTGTTGGTTTTGTTTGACATGACTGGCTTGCGCACCTGATGAGTAGGTACCATCCTGCCATTCGGTATTGGCGAGTTGTTGTTGGATGTCTTGCACCTGTTGTGTATCAAGGATATGGGGGATATGCAGCAACATCTAGTGGTCATCTCGTAGATGGTGGAATGAAAAACCATCGCGGCTGAGGATTAGTCACGATGGCCTTGTAGGAGTGGTGTGTGAATTAGAACTTATAGTTCAGCGCTAATGTCGCTGAGCGTGGCTGACCGAGCACTAGGCGGTTGCCGCCGTTGTTTAGAGTACTGAAATACTCTTCATCCGCGAGGTTATAAACATTCAATATGACAGAGGCTTTTGGGTTGATTTGGTAGCTTGCCATTGCATCAATCACCGTATAGGCAGGAATGTTGGCCATTGTTACGACAGAGACAGGTTGATCAATGGCTTGGCTAATTTGACGTTTTTGCTCGGC
>JAYXXU010000396.1:0-6598 GCA_036019135.1 Pseudomonadota bacterium
TGCCCCAAAAAGCACAGGCCGTGAAGACTTTCATTTGGGTTGGCTCATGGACAGTTTGCAGTACCAACCTGTAGAGCGTCTACCAGAGGATGTGCAAGCCACTTTGGTGATGTTGACCGCAACTTCAATCGCTCATGCAATACAGACCACTGAACTGGATCAAGGGGAGCTTTGGCTCTGTGGTGGTGGGGCGTACAACGCATCACTCTGGACAAGCTTGGCCACATTGCTGCCTGATTGGACGTTGCACAGTACCGCAGCGCTTGGCCTAGCACCAACATGGGTCGAGGCAGCAGCATTTGCATGGCTGGCACAACAACGCATGCAACAACAATCAGGCAATCTGCCACGAGTGACAGGGGCACAAGGCAGGCGCGTCTTGGGTGCGATTTATGCACCCTAGATCAGCACACGAATGGGCTTTAACCATAGGTTTGATCGTGTGACGCCAACTCAGCCGTACAGGCCTTTAAGGAATGTAACAAGTGACCGAGCAAAACGGATTTACCCGTAATAACCACCAATAACATCGGATGGTTTTTGGCATTGACGGCTGCAATAATGGCTTTGCCATTTTCGGCTTCGAGGGTCATCGACTGACACCCCGTAAAGTGGATTTCACCTAAAAACGCCTGTACCAGCGCTAAAATAGAGCTGCTTACCGCAGCGAGCTTGCCGCCTTGGATGCTGTCATCTTTTTGTACTGAGCACAACTCAAAGCCATCAGTAGAGGCAAGCAGTACGCTGTGGATGCCCGGCACACTACTCATGAGCTGATGAATGCTGTTTTTTGCATGATGAATCAGTACAACGGGTGGGGTACGTCGTCCCAGCTGCTGTTCTGCGCTATAAATTGACACGGTTTTTCTCCTAGGGAGGCTTTAAATGATCAAGGCCGAAGGCTCGCTTGCGCCTCCAGCGAAGCTATCATGGTCTCGATCAACAATAAAACATCATCTCTGTTACGCGCATCGACAGTGAACAAGGGATAACGCAACTGTCGAGCCGTCAACCACTCACGATACATGCTAATCGGACGATCAGGTTTGAGGTCAACATGGGTCACGCCGATGATCAAGTTATCTGAAGTCTTACTAAAATCTCGAACGTACATCTCTAGATCGCGCAATGGCTCAGCCGCACTATGATCAATCAAAAGAATGATCCCCAGCGCCCCTTCACCAATAATCGGCCAAATAAAATTAAAACGATCCTGCCCTGGTGTGCCATACAGCCCAATACGCGTCTCATCGTCAATTGAGATTTCACCGTAGTCAATCCCAACCGTAGTCAGGAGTTTGCTATGGGCAATTTCGTCAGTATTCAGTGCCTCAGTCGCCAACACCTGAATATCCGACAACGATGCAATCGCCTCAGACTTGCCCGCCCCCATTGCTCCGCCAAACACTATTTTATAGCGCTGCATACCTAACATCCCTGTATCACAGTCGATCTATTACTACTGAGTACGTTATACCTTATAACCCAAATTGTTGACGTAGTTTTGACAAAAACCCTTTCAGTTTGCCTTTGTCATTCGATGGTGCAGCAGTAGATGCTGTGGATATTGGGTTCGCCGTGATTTGAGCGCTCACTTTCTGTGCCAACCCTGATGCCACCAAGGCCGATGCAAATAACTGAACTCTGGGGAGTGCAATCTGTGTTTGCGTTGCAACTTGGCGAATTGTGCCCAGTTGCTGCTGCCACACTGCTGCCATCTGTAAAACCTCGCGCCGATCTTCATCCGCTTGTGGCTGTGGCCAGCCTAACAATTGAATACAATCATCTGGTGTCAACAATCCCATATAACTCGGTGAGTGCCAAACCACATCCCAAATCCACTGTTTAAGATCGCGCGCCTGAGTGTGCATCTCTTGCAGCTCTTTATTGGTGGAATGCACAATCCCTAACGTATGATCAACCACTCGATCTGACAATCGCTGTGGTGACGGCCAAAATAGCTCTTGTGTGGTATCGGCTACACCCAAGACACCTTTGGCATCAATCAATTTCACCAATCCAAGTGTTTTGCCATTTAAGCGCTCAAACAAATGCAAATCAGGAGCGCTGGCTTTTTCTTCAGGTTGTGCCGACGGCATTTCTGCTGAAAAATTTGTTTGTTTATCACCGTTTGTATCTAACAAATGCGAAACGATCCAATCTTGCAATATATTTGAATCATTAATTGGCAAAAATAAGGTATCCTCACAAACACTCTGCTCAACACTAGGATAACGAACCACTTTTAATACAGGAATCGGTCGATAAGATAATATTTGTTGAATACTTCTTGCATGAACAAAATCCGCATCAATAATCAAAAAATCCAGTTCTGGATCAACCACATTTACCCAATGTACTTCAAATCGACTGGGAATAATCTCTCGACATAATTGCCGAATTGCAGTGACGTTGGCAACACTCAAACCAACAATCGAGATATTAAATATATCTTGTGTAGAAGACACCTGATCTCTCCCTGACCTGATCATTGAAATCCCTCTTCAACACAAACCAGATAACCAATAGAAGATCATCATGATCTTCTATTGGTCTGTCAATATAATATCGGCTTAAGAAAAATCTAATTCTTTTTCGAATGCCTTCAACTCATGGCGAGACATCGCAAGGTTGGACTTCGAACGATCAAGCACCACATACAAAAACAGCGCACCATTGCGCTCTAATGGGCGAATCAAATGATACTGCTTACCCAGCGTAATCAAGATGTCTTCGATTCTGTCGTTCAGTTTCAATGCACCTGCGACTTTACGCTTCGCACGAACAACCTCGGTATTACCTGCGGCTGCTAGCTCCAAGTCAACGCCACCACCAGCAGTTGCAAGCGCCAAGCCACTGTCGCTGTCTACGAGGGCAGCCGCGATAAATCCATCGATACCAGTTAAAGCATCCAAAGAGAGTTTAGCCATGGTTTAGCTCCTATGAGGTTCCATGTAATGTTATACAAAAAAGGTCTGGAAAGCTCTCAAGGACAGTAACTAAAACATAGAACATAAGCAGCAGATATTCAATTCATCATATACAATGAATATATAATCAAAGATAAAGCCTTACAGCTTAAAACAATATATTAAACTGCGCTGCTTTATCCCAAGCACGGCTGTAGTATGACTGTTTGTAGCATCCTGCCCAATTCATCACTTCCCAACAACAATCTATCCCTATTGATGATGTAGGTCAACTGCATTACATGCAACTATTGTAACTTTCCAAATAAAAAAGAGCGAATTCGCTCTTTTAGTTTAATGTTTTGATTGGTGGTCATTAAATCGAGAATGAAGAGCCACAGCCACAGGTCGTCGTTGCATTTGGATTCTTGACGACAAAGCGAGAGCCTTCTAAACCTTCAATATAATCCACTTCGGATCCGACCAAGTACTGATAGCTCAAGGAGTCAATCAACATGGCAACGTCACCGTTTTCAAAACGGGCATCGTCGTCATTGGCGGCTTCAGCAAAACTGAATCCATATGAAAAGCCCGAGCAACCGCCGCCATTGACATAGACGCGGAGCATTAAATCATCACTCCCCTCGCCTTGCCGCAACTGACGAATTTTATGTGCAGCTTGATCGGTTAGGGTCATGGCTGGTGCATTCATGATACGCATTCCTCCACCTAAGAACAGCCCGCAACATGCAGGCTGTTTTATTTTAACACAGTCGAACCGAGCGAAATCATGCCGACCCGCTCAATTGCGTGTCAAAATAATTTATTCATCATTCAGACTACACTCATAGTTGGTCGGTTCAAAACGACAACGAACCCGCTTGAGCAAGGACATCATGGTTTTATCATATGTGCCATCTTTGGTCATGGCAATCCGTGATTCACGCATGAGTTTTTGATAGCCAGGTTTGTCAGTAGCAGGCACATCCATCCAGTATTGAGCGGGAATATCTGCTTCGGACTTATCCACATAGTTGTAGGCTGTCTGCAATTGAGAAGCAACATACTCTCGAATTTTTTGGTTAGCCGCAGGATCATTGAACTTTTTACGATTCACCACCAAGGTTGCCGTGACCTGTAGTACAGGGAAGCGAATAATTGCACCTTTGGCTTTGCCTTGTGCATCTGTCATGCCCCGATGTAATTCGAGCGGCTTAAAAATCACTGCGGGCCCTGCAATAATATCCACTTGCTTGTTATTAAAAGCACCCGCAATCGTGGCCAAATCAACCGAGACAGGCTGCGCACCCACTTGCTGCACCAGCTTAGCTTGTGACTTATCAAAATCTAGCACCGCAATTTTTTTGCCAGCGGCCTTAGCCAGTGTATTGATGCTGCGATCATTTACCATGATATAAGCAGCACCGAGCGGAATCAGACCAACCACCTCGTAATCCAAATGGGTCATATATTTAGCCATTTCGGGTCGAGCCAAGGTCTGCAACACACCACTGAGATGTTTGTAAGATGGAATCGCACCAATCGAGTCTACCGAACCTGTGAATGGATTAAACTCCCGAGCGCGTAATGTACTCATCGCTGCACCATCACATTGACCCGCTTTAAAGTCTTCTGCCACGACCGCTTCGTTGGTATAGACCTTGAGTTCAACGGGTTTTTTGATGCCAAATTTTGGCATTTGCAACACATAATCTTTGGCAAAGCCATAGGCATCGCCACGTGTACCCAGAGGATCATAGATGCACAAAGTCAGCTTATCATTTGCCTGTGCAGTTGCACTGAGTAGCATGCTTGCGACACCCAGTGACCATAACCAATTTTTATTCATTGCAACATCCTCAGAACATCCAGTGTGACACCATCAACTCAATTTGAGTGGTGATTTCGATTAACCAGTTGACCTTAACATAGCTTAGCAACAAGCTATATGACGCAATCAACCAACTACACCTGACAACATAGCCAAAAAAAAGCCCTGAATCATCTTCAGGGCTTGTTGGCTCAAGAGCTTAGATTCAGAAAGACTTACTCGTCTTTTAGCGCACACTCAAAGCTTGATGGATTTTGTTGGCAACGAACACGTTTCAACAATGACATCATTTTGGTGTTGTAGAAACCTTCTTTGGTCAACTCAATCCGTGCTTCACGCATCAGCTTGATATAACCAACTTGGTCATTGGCAGGAATTTCCATCCAGTATTTGGCTGGAATCTCTTTTTCGGTTTTTTCGATCATGCTCATTGCACGTGGCAACTGACCAGCGACCCACTCACGGCTCTTCTGACCAAATCCTGCAGGGAATTTATTCTGACGGATGATGATGTTACCAGTCACTTGCAGAATTGGGAATTTAGCAATCGCGCCTTTTGTACCCAAACCTTTATGCAGTTCAAGTGGCTTAAATGCAATTGCTGGAGCGCCGACAACTTCTACCTGACCGTTGTTGAACATCCCACCAAACGTGGTGACATCAGCAGACACAGGTTGCGCACCCACACGTTGAACCATACGTGCTTGTGCCTTGTCATAGTCGAGTACCGCGATTTTTTTACCAGCAGCTTTGGCCAGTGTATTAATACTGCGATCATTCACAAACAGGAAAGCCGAACCAAGTGGTGTAACACCAGCCACTTCATAGCCGCTTTGTACCATATCGGCAGCTAGCTGAGGACGTGACACCAACTGCATGACTGCACGCGCAGCGGCATTTGAAGGCACTGCCCCAATCGCGTCGATTGAGCCAACAAAACTGTTAAATTGACGACCACGCATCCCTGTCAGCGCAACTGCATCACATTGACCTGCTTTGAAGTCTTCTGCAGCAACCCGCTCATCGGTATATGGCTTAAGGGTTAGTTTAGCACCCCATCCATTAGCAGCCAGTGCGTAATCTTTCATCATGGCGTAGACATCACCAGATGTGCCCAGCAAGTCAAACACACATACAACTTGTTTTGCTTGTGCTGTGGTTGCAGACATTGCGAGCGTTGCGGCAGCCATGGCCATGGCAATTTTGGTTTTCATCATCATCATCCTAACTGTCGATGGATCGGGGATTAGAGTAACTATTCTAACGAAGATTTGCAGTAAGCCAAAACCTTTTATGCCGTAATCTCGCTGTAGTCTGGTTAATTTTGCGCAGTTTTTGTGCAAAACCTGCACATTGTTAAGGCTTCAAATGTACTTTTTGCAAAGCACCATTTGAAGCACATATCACGTCAAAATCAGCAAATTTGGCTAAAATCGCTTACTCGTCTTTGAGGCTGCACTCAAAACTATTGGGCACTTGTAAACAACGCAGGCGCTTCAATAGGCGCATCATTTTGGGATGATAAAACCCTTGTTTGGTCAGATCCACTCGCGCTTCACGCATCAGGCGAAAATAGCTGACATGATCATTGGCAGAGACTTTGATCCAGCTTTTTTCAGGAATGTCCTGCTCCATCCGCTCGACCCAGTCCATTACTCGAGGCACTTGCTTGGCCACCCACTCACGGCTCTTTTGGCCGTAGCCATCTGGGAATTTGGCATGGTTAATCACAATAGACCTCTTGCGAAAATTATTTTTTGATCTGCATCCAGTTTAAAAGGCCAGCTATTAGATTCATTCGTAAACCATACCGCCGTCTTCTATTTCGATAACGCTCTGAGACGATCTTAAACCGCTT
>JAYXXU010000397.1:0-3238 GCA_036019135.1 Pseudomonadota bacterium
CTGCTGACAACCACGAACGCCTACGCTACTGGCAGCTTAACGGCAAATCGACTGACTAACTGACCCTGTGAGCGAAGCCCCGCTGAAAAGTGGGGCTTTTTACCCAAAGTTTTGACATGGCTAAATACAGCATCTACTATCAAGGACTTACACAAGCCCTCGAAAAAAGGGTTTTTCGGCAGAAATGCTGATTACGCTTTAAAAAACTGAAGCATATGAGGCTTAATCACCTCTTAACCGCCACATAGGCGGCTTAGAAAATGTTGGGCGTGAAGGTCGCTTAAAGGCAAATCTTAACCGCCACATAGGCGGCTTAGAAACATGGTGTGGACATCGTGGCTCTGTTTGGTGACTTAACCGCCACATAGGCGGCTTAGAAAAAAAAATATCCTGCCGCGTCTGTGACATGATCCTTAACCGCCACATAGGCGGCTTAGAAAGTTACGGAATAACCAAGCGTCGCGCTGAATTTCTTAACCGCCACATAGGCGGCTTAGAAATCTGCCGCCGCTTTCTCAAAGTTGACCAAAAACTTAACCGCCACATAGGCGGCTTAGAAAGCATTCTTGTGCTCAGACCCGCCGTTTTTCGCCTTAACCGCCACATAGGCGGCTTAGAAATTGATTGCACTTGTGGCGGCTGCCGTGTTCGGATTAACCGCCACATAGGCGGCTTAGAAAAGTTCGAAAGAGTCCACATCTTCTAATGGTGGCTTAACCGCCACATAGGCGGCTTAGAAAAAAAAGCTACAGGGCATGGAGTACCACCAAGCCTTAACCGCCACATAGGCGGCTTAGAAAGCTGCAATTGCATCCCAAGTGAGTTCTGTAGTCTTAACCACCACATAGGCGGCTTAGCAAGTACAGTGCGGATAACTCGCACCTGTGCAAATGCAACTGCTCAAGACCCCTTACCCTTAATACAGTCTACAGATCCAGATCTGCATTAAGGTGTACACATGAATACCAATCTCGTCTACGACTTTGAAGCCCTAAAAAGCGGCCAAGACCAGCGTCAGATCGACAAGATCAAAGCCATTTTCTCTCGCTATGGTTGTCCAATCAAATCTGGCAGCAAAGAGAGTGGGGTGGTGGTGGATTCAAAGACCCGCCGCATCAACGGCATTACCACACTGCAAATCACCTTGTATTTGGAAGATGACCAGAACGTCGGTTTGCGCATCAAGCAAACAGGCGATATTTTTGAGGTCAGTATGAATGGCACAACCATTCCCATAACGGCTCAAGACGATACCAACCAAGTGATCAAAGAAATCTGTGATCGAGTGATTCGCGGGCGAGCAAACTTTATCAAAAAGCAATCTCGTAAAAAAACGCCAGATCTGATGCCCAAAAAAAGTGGGGATGCGCCAGCAACACTCAAGCAGAAAGTTTTATTTAAGCAACGCATCCTAGTGGACTTGAATCAGATCATTGATCGGCGTCGCCAGCAACTACAAAATCTCAAGGCCGTTGCGATCAACGCATAATCTGCACCGCGCATTTTGCGTGGATCAGCACGTTATTTAATAAGCGCTCAAGTTATTTACCACTGCACAGGTGCAAGGTTATGGGCGCATATCAAGACAACAACTCTCCACTGGTCACGCATCCCATCAGTGATCCAAACATGCTGACGGCACACACGCATGAGGCGCATGACTTCTTAAAACGCGCTCACAGCCTAGCCAAACAAAAAGGCATCGCCCTAGACTCTGCTGAGGGCATGCGTAACGCAGGGCAAGTGCCCAAGCTCCTGCAACTGTGCCTTGATCGGATGAACCCACAGGAACAACAGATCTTTTATGGCTGTGCAATGGATTCCATTGATCTGTATACACAGCGGCATGGCGTTGCACCTCGGCCTGATCAAATCGGTAATGGTCTGGTTGCAGCATTGAATACAGCAGAAATGTTCGGTCAGTTGTTTGAAGCAAAAGGGGATGTACATCGTGGCGTTGCACTGGATGCGGGTCATTATGCCTCTAGCACCAGTCATGCTGAGCATGGCCTAACGCAAGGGGTGATTATTACTGCTGTACTCAGTGCTTTGATCGAGGATGCCGTGCCTTGGGTCAGCTATATTCCAGCCAATCGACAGACCGTTGAAACCAAAGTGCCACAACTGCGCACCAAGTCTAATTTTGGTGCATATCGTGATGGTGATGAGCTGTCGGCGGGTAATGCAGGCAAGCCTTATATGTTGGCCGCTCGTACCTATAAGGCCAGTTCGGCTGATCAGATCACCTACGCACTGACTGCCACTGTGGTGGTTGATCAGGATGATCCTCAATTGCCGTCTGGGACTGTGGGTCTATCTGTACTGGCAGGTCGAACAGAAATCACCGTCAATGGTGAGTTGGTCGCAACCGACACCTATGCAAATGGTGAGGTCAAACCCGAAGTCACCAATTTTGTCAAAGCGGAAGGCACAAGTTATCCATTCCAGACTGGAACAGTCAACACCAAGACAGGCGAGTTTGAATTTACGTTTACCACTGCATTGGCTGCTGATGATGTGGTCAAAGTACATACCCATGTGGACTATGACGTGAATGAAACGGCATTACCGCGCTTTGGCTTCTCCATGGCACCTGGTGTGCGGGTGTCAGCCAGCGAGTCACGCGGGATCTTTGTCACTGCGAATAACTCAGTACGGCAGATTAAAGCCGAAACAGGTCTGAACCCTGGTTTGCAGTTCATTATGGACATGAACCGACAATCTATCCGTGAGCGGTTGCAATATGTATTCCGTCGCTTGGTCGATCTTGGCTTGGGCAAAGGTCGGATTGATGAAGTTGAAATTGAGTGGGACACCATGGGCTTGTACAAGAGCCGCGCCCAAGTCTTTGCTGACCAGTTTGCACCAGCCGTCAACCAAGCGGCAGCACGGATTTTTCGAAACTCCAACGGCTTGCTTCGTTTATCCCAGATCTTCGTACCTGAGTCGCTGGCCGCATATTTTGGTGTGTTGATCCCTGGTGCAGCTTTCGCCACGGGTCTCAATATGTATCGGATCGGTGATATGACCGCCAATAATGGCGCGACTGTCTCTGTCTATGCCGTACCAGACGCTGAGTTGAATGTTGCCACAGATGGTTCAGATGCAGATGTGTTGTGTGTGGGTGGTGCGATCAATGGTGCTGATTTGACCCAGACCCCTATTATTTGGGGGGATTTTATTGCTGCCACTTTTGATCCAACGGTATTCACTGAGAAAGAGCAAATGATTCCGTTCT
>JAYXXU010000398.1:0-14827 GCA_036019135.1 Pseudomonadota bacterium
GTTGGTTGAACCGGCATCATGTGACTTGCAATCGGACTGAATGCCGAACAAGGGATTGACCAGACACGAAGGGCTTAGACCACTAGCTGACTACGGCATAACGTAAAAATCGCCGCAGATGGGATTCGAACCCATGTTCCTCGCGTAGCAAGGCGATGTAGTCTGGTCGGCATTTCGCCATCCAATCCGATTGCAATCACCACTGCATCATCGACACAACAAACAAGTATTGGGGCATTTAGACCAGTGCTCTACTTAAACTACTCTCGCTGGCTTTAAGCCAATGAGAGGAAGGGCTCGCACCTTCACTTCTGGTTAGGCAATGTAGTCCCAATGGCATTTGTGCCGATTGACACTTTTGCTCCCACCACAGAGGCACGAGCAAAATTCACTGAACGATAAAACCAATCCAACAGCAACAAGTGAATACATAGACAGCGCCGAAGCGACGGGCTCTACCGATTGAGCTACTCATTCAGTCGCTGTTGCGTGCTGAATCAGGAGGGACTCGAACCCTCAACAACGTGTAGTCTATGCAGCATTTGCTGCTGAATTGGGCTTTTGCCACACAACAAAAAAGTGTCAAACATTTTGCCGTTGCTCTATCTCACTGAGCTACTGCCTTCACCTAAAACTGCGTGATATGGCAGGAAGGACTTGCACCTTCGACCTACGGATTACGATGTAGTCTGACTGGCATTTGTGTGACAAAACTTTTGCCATGCTGGACAAAGCGCTGGCCTTAAAAGACCTGATCCGAAAACATCTGAAGCTTTCGATCCATTCCAGCATGGGTCAACACAGTGGTATAAACAGAGCGCTTGCGCTGTCTATACCGTATTGGCTAGCTCACCGGTAAAGCGATCTGCTCAATCTCATGCACCCAATGCTCAGCGTGTAACTCACCGCGAGCAAACAGTCCGATCAAACGAAACACCTCATCACTAAAGCCACCGATATTCAACACATCAGACCGCTCTTGGGCTTGCGTGGTGGTATACGGTTGCAGATCGACACAGACCAGTTTGGCATTTGGACAACGCTGCTTTAAGCGCTCCCATTGCCGCATCATCTCCGTGCCACGACCACGCTGCGGGTCAGCCCAAGATTCGTTGTCCGAAAAATAAATCATCAGATCCACGTGAGACTGCTCCGTGTTTAGCAACTGCAAAGGCAACGCGGTATGCGTGCCACCGCCGCCTTTGGCCGCCAGATGCTTGGCCAGCGCCATTACCCGAATCGGCTCAGCCTGCGGTTTTTTACCCAGCCAAGCAGCGGCTTTTTCTTTCAAAGACAAGCTGTTCACGTCGCTATGCACCTGTGTGTCAAACGGCATGATCCGCAATTGTGGATTGACCCGCTTCAGCGCCGCCGCAAATAAGCCTGCTGCATCCACACAACGCAGCTTGCTGGTCGCACCTTGGCGTTGGCCGGTAACTGCCGAATGCATCGAGCCCGACACATCGACCGCCACCACCACATCACCGAGCAGCTCCGGCACATTGGCCAGCGCAATATCCAACGCCATCTCTAACGCCTGCTGAATCGCGGTCGGCACAGCAGCATCTAACGCCGACCATGTCATCAATAATTGATAAGGCAACACCCGACTGCTGCGAATCGCCTCCGCATCGACCAAGCGTGCGGCAATCGCATCAGTCATCCCTTCCAGCTCAAACACCTTGTAGCGGGCAAAAGTGTTCAGGTTCATCCGTAGCATTTGCCAGCCACCCTGTAACGCAATCTGCGCCCACTGTGCCGCTGACAACGGCAAACCCATCAACAACTGAATCGGGGCATTTGGCACAAGCTGCTGGTCGCCCTGCCGAAATCCCAGCAACTGCTGCACAGCTTCTGGCAGCGCCTGCACCTGATACGGCTTGCCCAACACATAACCAAAAAACGCTTCACGACTGGCTTCTTGCGGTTTAGGGTGAGTCATTTTCAGCACATCCGCCAACGATGGCGCATTGCCAATCGACGCGGCCAGCAACTTGGCGTCACTGGCGGACAGCAACCATTGATTGACCAGTTTTTTCGGCAAAGAACCCAGAGACTTACGACCCACCACACCGGAGCGCAGCATCTGGACAAAATTGCGCAGTTGCTTGCCGTTGTCGATCACTTGCCGAAACACAAACTGAAACTCAGCCTGCGCCGCAGGATTGGCCGCCAACACCGCCAGCAACAACACCGGCATATCTTTCATGTAAGCCGACTGCCGTGCATAAACGGCTGCTTTGGCAATAAACTCCGGCGACAGTCCTTCACACAGCGCCAGCACCTGTTGCAACTGTGTTTGTGCATCGACATAAAATGTCTGGCTCAGCGTGCCTGTTGCAACCAATTGCGCTAGTGCTTGCTGATTGGACAGCGTGTAAGCACGGCCACCCGCATGGTTTTTACTGGTTTGCGCTGCTGTGGCAAAAAGTGTCTTGTTCATGACTGCATCCCCATGTCCGCATTCAATCATTCATGCTTGGGATATTGCGAGGAGCGTGCCAATTTTCAAAAAACATCCGAAATATTTTTTAAGTTACTGTTTATATGAAGATATAAAATAAATTATTAAAATATATGCAACGAGATCACGCCAAAAATCCAGATTAAATTTATATTTTAATCTGGATATCTATCTTTTTATCTAGCATTACGCACTGGCTTAACACATGCTCGCCAGTGCGCTAAAGTCTTTACTTGTGGCTGAAGGTGTCGCGTTGTAGCAGCCAGCAATGCTCCACAAATGATTGTAGACCTTGAGCAGAAAATTTTGGGCTATCGCTGATCAACTCGCGACTGGCCAAATGGGTCAAATACCAACCTGCATACAGTTGCTTGAGTTCAGCTTCTGGCACAGCAAACGGCGGGCCTTCGACTGTGTTTTGGTCATAGTCAAACGTGATCAGCAAACCTCTGGCCTGCGCTGGCAGCAATTGGCTCAAATGTGCGACATACGCTTGGCGCATGCTCGGCGGTAACGCTACCAACGCGGCACGGTCATAAAAGCAGCTTGCACCAGCCAAATGCGCCGGATTGAGTGCAAAAAAATCACCTTGCCACAGGGTGAACGGATCATGTTGGTAGGCGGTTAATTGGTCTGCTGTATGCAGATCGGCGGACAATTGCTGCTCCGCAAAAAACGCTTGCACGGCAGACTCCGCCAGCTCCACCCCAACGACGCTACACCCTTGTCCCGCTAGCCACACCATATCAAGGCTTTTGCCGCATAACGGCACAAAGACTTTACTGGGTCGATTTTGGTTAGATGGATCGTCAGACAGATGTTGAAAAAACTCAACCAACCATGGATGGGTACTCGATTGATGGAAACCTGTTTCTTGATTTTGCCAGCGCTCTAGCCAAAATGCTGCTTGCATCGCACAATCTCAACAATTAAATAAAAAGCATAATGTTTTTAGCAAACGATGTCGCAAAAAGCTAGGCGTATTTTGCAACCCATACAATCAATATATATTTATATAAATATTTGATTAAGTCAGCAAAACACGATACTTTCTCAGTCTGTATACAATAAGGCATTAAAGACGCTGACATTTATGACCGAAACACACATTGTTTGGGCGACCTTGACTGGGCTGCCGATCCTTGCGGCTTGTATAACTTTGGCAATCCCGTCCATCCGCCAAGACATCAAGCAAGATTACAAGCGTTGGCGCACACCATTAGAACAGCGCTATGCCACAGAAATTGCTGCGGGTGACGTGGCAGTTGTCAGGCCAAATTACCGAAAAACCATCCAACAAATTGCGATGCATCTGGCTGCTATTAGCATCTATATCACAACCTCTTGGTATCTGACCCATCTGGTTGTCGAGCAGCTTCAACAATGCGTTTGGAATGATATTCAATTGATGTGGGCATTCCTAACCCCGTTCTTTCTGACAATGGTCACTGGCATCGGCATTGCATTATTCACTTGGTGTAACGCAAAAAAATCATGGCAAGAGGGCGAATTTTATCCACCTCTGTCTGCGCGGCCTTGGTTCAGGTCTCAGCTTCGTTTTAGACAAGCACAATCCAATCGAAAACAGGCCATCAATGACCGATACCGTGTAGAGCTTATCATCTACATGATTATAATGTGGCTACCTCTCATGATCATTCGGGATATGGCTTGGCCTTGGCCTGAGCCGATGAATGTGCGCAGCCTACAAGATCGTTATGTAGAGCAATGTATGTTGGTGACGTCACCAGATCAGGATAAATCTCGCCCATGAACAAATCCACCATCGTCATCGGCTTTATCGGCGCGACCTTAGACCAAGGCCAAAGTCTCGACCGCTGGCAACGTTGGCGGCCAACGGTCAGCCTGTGTATGCACGATGATTTGCAGATTGATCAACTGTACCTGCTGCACGACCCACGCGAAAAACGCCTGATGGCGCGCATCATCGAAGATGTGGCGCAAGTGTCGCCGAATACCCAAGTGATCGGCGTACCGTGTCGAGTACGCGATCCTTGGGATTTTTCCGACATGTACGCCGCGCTATATGACTGGGTACGGGCATTTGAGTTTGACCCGACCCAACACGACTATCTGCTGCACATCACCACCGGTACACACGTCGCACAGATTTGTTGGTATCTATTGCTCGAATCCAAATATCTACCAGCCAAAATCCTGCAAAGCTCACCCAGCGGTAACCGCGAACCCGCGGGCAAATACCACATCATCGACCTTGATTTGTCACGTTATGATACACTGCGCTCACGACTTGAAGCCGAACAACAGGCCAACTGGCAACAACTTAAAGCCGAAATCGCCACCCGTAATCCTGCCTTTAACCGCTTGATTGAGGATGTCGAAAAAGTCGCTACGCGCTCAACTGCACCGATTTTATTGATGGGGGCAACTGGTGCAGGCAAGTCTCATCTGGCCAAACAAATTTACCAGTTAAAAAAAGACCGTTACCAACTAAAAGGCCGCTTTATCGATGTCAACTGCGCCACGTTACGCGGTGATAGCGCGATGTCGGCACTGTTTGGGCATGTCAAAGGTGCATTTACTGGCGCGGCCAGCGCACGGCAAGGACTACTGAAAAGCGCAGACGGTGGTTTGTTATTTCTTGATGAAATCGGCGAGTTAGGCTTGGATGAACAAGCCATGTTGCTCAAAGCATTGGAAGATCAGACTTTTTTTGCGGTGGGCAGTGATCAAGAACAACAGGTTGATTTTCAGCTCATTGCGGGGACGAATCGAGATTTACGTGTCGAGGTATTGGAGAGTCGGTTTCGGGAGGATTTATTTGCACGCCTGAATACGTGGACGTTTGACCTGCCCGCCTTGAAGGATCGCGTCGAGGATATTGAGCCGAACTTGTTGTTTGAATTGGAACGCTTTGGCTTGGCACAACAACGCCAATTGCGCTTTCATCGTGAGGCGTTGGATGACTATTTGCGTTTTGCCAAGAGTCCAGCGGCACTGTGGCGCGGTAATTTCCGCGATCTGACCGCCAGTCTGACCCGCATGGCCACACTGGCTGAAGGTTCACGGATTACCCAAGACGATGTACAGGCCGAAATTACACGGTTGCAGCAGCTTTGGAGCGTCGCGCAGCCTGCTCACTTACAGCAACAGGTCGCACAGCAGCAAGTATTAACGCAATTCTTGAACGCTGAGCAAGTCGATCAGCTCGATGAATTTGATCAGTTGCAACTGGCCGCGGTGATTCAAATCTGTAGGGACTGTCAGTCATTGGCCGATGCTGGACGTCGGTTGTTTGCGGTGTCACGAATGGAAAAAGCCACACCCAACGACTCCGACCGTCTGCGTAAATATTTGAAAAAATTTGACCTGAGTTGGGATCAGATTACAACGCACCCACGTTTATGACACAAATAGCGCCTCTGCTACGATTTAACCAGTTGAAACGCAATACGGCGGTTGCGTTTACGGCCTTCATCCGTGTCATTACTTGCAATGGGTTGGTTTGCGCCCTGACCTTCAGTGGACATCAGCGTTGCTTTAATCCCCCGCCCGATCAAATATTGTTTGACCGCCTCAGCACGATTTTTAGACAGCTTCAAGTTGGCCGTTGCATCGCCTTGTGAATCAGTATGCCCAATGATTTTAACGGGATGCTGACCAACCTGTTTAAGCGCATTGGCGACCTCATCCAAAATCCCCAACCCAATCGGGGTCAATGTGGTGCTACCTGATTCAAACTCTACAATACGATTGGCCAGCGCTTTATCCACAATGGCTTGCTCTGGCGCAACCACTTCCAACAAATTACTCGCGCGATAGGCGGATGGTAAGCCTTTTGACAGTTGTTGATCCAAAGCTTTGCGGCCTTGTTCACTGGTCACATTGCCATACAACTGAATCAATGGCCCATGAATCGCCAAACGACCTTGTGTGATGGTTTGTAGCTCTGGGCGAATACTTGAGAGTACTGTCTCTGTCCATAATGGTGGCGTGCGGACAGCAGCAACTTGTATCTGATCCACCACGCGGTCGCCATATAACTCACTGACCCGCGCCAAAATCGCTTGCTTGGTTTGCGCATCAGGCACTGTACCACTGACCACAACTGGCGCGGTACGAGGGTCAATCCGCGGTGCTGGCGTGGCGGTAGGACTTGCCCAAGCGGGAAAAAAACTCAACAATACACCCAGTAATACACCAGCAACCACGCGATAATCCCGTGAGACAGTTGGCCTTGGCAGCCAGCAGGATCTGTGAGACTGATTTAAATACATCATCATTTTATTGTCCTAAAAAAACTTCTTTAAAAATATCGCGGGCTTCTAACAGGCTTAGATGCTCATCGACCAAATAACCCGACAAGCGTTTTAGCCCTGCATCTTGGGCAATATAATCATCCACCCACGCAGCTTCACAAACTTGCACCCAATGATCATCGGACATTTGACCTGCCAAAATACCTGATAGCATTTTGGCGCTGGCACCCTGAAACCCAAACAACAACCACCAACGCTCTTCATGCCATGTCAGTATCACCGCAGGCTCTGTGGCATGACGGCGAAAAAAACCACTCATCAGATCAACCCAAAACGTTGCCAATAACACGGCCTGATCGCGCACATTTGGCAGCGGAAACAACAGTGTTTTGGACAGTTGATTGACGCCTTGGGCAATCACAGGCTGCAACAACAAACCCAAGGCTATCAGACAGTGTGCCAATGAAGACTGCGTCAAATCAATCTGGATTTGCTGACTTACTTGCCCCAGTGTTCTATGCATTAAATAGGCATGATAATTGGGCTGATCATCAGACTGCTCACTCAGCACCGCGCGTTGTAGTAATTGCAAAGCAGCCTGTGGATCAAAGCTTTGGATCACTTGGTTATTGAGCTGCAAGCTTTGTTGCCAGAGAGCATCTGCCCGAACAGGCGCATATTGAATCAACGCCATCGGCTGTGGCACATCCACCACCACCGCAGAGATAAATGGAAAATAGCGCTGTGAACTGTCACGACTGGCAGATAATGTACCGACAATCGCCAATGGTGTGCGCGTGCCACAAAAGACAAAGTGCACCTCACGCATCTGCTGATAATGCGTCCGCCATGATTGCTCCTGCTGATCCAGTAATGAAATGGCTTTGACCACCCACTGATCCAACACTTGTAAGACTGAACCATGCTGGCTGCTGCGCACAAAATCACCGCGTGCGGGGAATTTGCCAAAATAAATCAATTCCACTGACCGCACACTCATCGGCTCAGATTCTCCGTGGCAGGTGGGGTCGACGTACCTACCACCGTTGGTGCGTTGGCGTCTGCTGGCGCAGCCACTGGTGCAGCGGTTACCGTCACCCCACTACCAACAACAGCAGCGGGCAAAGCTAGTCCACGCAGTGAATTACCACTTGTTGCTGTGCCACCTGCACTCGCTGAACCACTCGCAGGACTGCCGCCGCCACTGATCAACCGAAAGCGAACTGAAACTGTTGTACCTTTGCCCGTCCAACTCATCTCAAACACGTCTTGACCTAAGTCGCGACGCTGGGCTGAGCTGATGAATTTTTCGAGTCCATACGCACCTGGCTCATCGAACACCTCAACAGTTTGACCTTCAAAGTTGACCGCTCGAATATTGGCACCTGGTTGGCTACTGGGGTTAGGCCAGACAAAAGTCGTCCATGCTTGCGTGCCATTGCGATAGCGTAGCAACTGACCATCAATGGTAATGCTGTACTCGGTCAGACCCGCCACAGGTAAAGGCATAATCTGGAATGTGGTTTGATCAGCGGCAGCAACCTGCCCTGCACCAGTCGTACCAGATGCTGCTGGCGTAGCACTCGCACCACCTGTTGGAGTCGCCAAGTAGCGTGGAAAATCCGCAATAAATTTTGGCTCAATCCGAATACCCAAGTTATTCCATGTTTTCGGGGTGATCTCATCACCACGACGAATCACCAGTGGTGACAGGGTTTGCTCCACAAAAGCTGAAATGCGCCCATTGGCGCCAAAGAACTGACCAATTTCGGCAGGCGTGGCCTCCAAACGCGCACCGACCGCAAATGGGTATTTTTGCGCCAGTCCCGCTTGAAACGGCTGATAGACTTGGGCTTGCCATGTTCGATTAATTTCGGCTTGGGCAGGTTTTAGCAATAGCGTAAAGGACTGGGTTAGCGGATTGATCAACAGTGGACGCAGCGCTTGTCGCATGTTGTCACTGCTGCCCGCGAGCATCTGTTCATCGACCAACTGCAACGTGGCCGTCAGCTCTGACCCGCCATCATCCAAGGTGCTTTTGACAAAATCATGTGAGCCAGGTCCAATATCACCCGCATTTTTGATTTGATTAAATCGACTGCGCACCTGTGCCAGATTGTCCATATATACGGTCATAAATGAACGATTTTGATTATCTTCACGCATCATCATAATATTATTGATCGGCAAAAATTCTGTGCCCAAATCTCCATACTCTTTGGCGTTTGGATCAATTTCACTGCCATCACCAATCTGTACACGCACTTGAGCTTGGCTGGGTGAGCGCTGCATCACCATCCGCTTGATCCACTCAAAGAAATTGGTCTTAGTGGCTTCCATGCTGCGGCTCAGCGCGGTTGGATTGTCCCAACTGGTTTCACGGTCAAAGACTTCAAACAACTGTACCAAGGGCGAATGCGCAGGATCGGCCAAGCGATTCATCAGTTCGGCTTGCTGTTCAAAATCTTCGGTCTGCTGATAATGAATTCCCTGAATAAAGCGCTGCCATTCTTGGGCATATTCAGTCTTATACATTGACACCAATTGCTTACGAATCTGCTCAGGACTACCTGTCAAGGTTAAATCATCATTGCGTACTGAACGCAGTACCCAATCTTGTGCCAACACATTGGTAGTGGCCGCTTCATCAATTGCCTTACTGACATAATCACTCCATGCGGCACGGGTAAACGTCCCCGAGATCACATGGCTGCCAGACATGTAACGGCGGTTCTGTTCCCCAACCACCTGTGCCACAGTAATCGACGGATACCGCGCTGATGCACGCATTTTGATCTCAGCATAGACCCGATCACGCGCGGGCATCCCCTTGACCACACGCCGTAAATTATCACGAGTTTGATCCACCAATGCCAAATTGGCCGCAACCAGCGGAAAGTCGCTCTTATAAACTTGCGCCAAAGCATAACTGATGGTTTTTTCTGCGCTACGAATCATCTCACTGCGCGACATTTCACCCCGATTGGCTTCTAACCATGTCCGCCAGAATCGTGTAATTTGATCGTTTAGATGGCTTTGATCCAGATGGGTTCGATCACCGAGCATCAAATAGGCTTTTAAAGCATTATAGGCGTCTTCAACATTGGTGGGTGATGCATCCGCATACTGCTGAGCAGCCGTGACATTGAGCGTCGCATTCGGCTGATTGGTCGGCTGCAAATGTCGGGCATTGGCATTCACCTCCCCCAAAAACCGCTCCAAATTACCATGCACGGGTTTTAACATCACTTGCTCAACCCCTGCCAGATACTCCTGACGCAACTGCTGTTGCAACGCTGTACCTTGGTACAGTCCAAATCGCAACGATAGCGGACGATTGGTTTCATAGACCGTGAGTTGCTCTAACCGATCTTGCAAAATCTCCAGTGAGCGTAATTGTGCTGCCAGATCGCCTTGTTGCGTCTGCTGAATCTGTTGTACTTGTGCCAGATCGGCCTGAACCCGTGCCACCAATTGTTTATTATTGACATATGACCATGTCCACAGCCCCAACATGAGGCCAACACCACTAACCGCCGCAATAAAAAATGCATAACGCAATTGACGACGTTTTCGGTTGGCGTGCTGCTTGACTAAATGTCGATCACTAAGAATGACCTTAGAAAACAAATCATGCAAAAAGAAACTACGGCTCTGATCAAATACTCGAGACAACACAGGCTGATTCGGCGGCTGCAAGCCAAATCGCCCCATCATTTCGGTGGTCAGGGTGCTGGACAATGCTCCTTCTTGCAGCGCGCTAGTAAAATAAAAGCCCCGAAAAATCGGCTTAAATTGAAAGGGATTGTCTTCAAATAAGGTTGCAATCAACGTCCGCAATACGGGACGGATCGCCTGAAACTCCATTTGAAAGGTCATCAGACTGGGCGATTGCGTTTGTTGGTGACGCAGCGCCAGACGTGTGGTACTCAGATCTTTGAGCCCGTCATACAGCACATCGAATTGCTGCTCGAACTGGGCAACCGCATCTAAGCCTTCGGGATGCGCCGCATAAGGCAAGGTTGCACCCCAGACCTGTGCACGGTCAGCATCATCGTAGTCATCAAAAAACTCTCCAAAGCCCGCCAACAAATCCATCTTGGTAAACACCACATACACGGGTGCAAAAATTTCGAGATGCTCCGTCAAATCTTGCACCCGACTGCGTAAATTTTTGGCCAATGTCATTGCATGTTCGGGGTTATTACTAGTCAGCTCAGCAATACTCACACCAATGATGATGCCGTTAATGGGTGCACGTGGGCGGTTTTTTTTCAGCATCGCCAAGAATGCCAACCACTCATCATGATCCTCGTCATAGACGGCGTAGCGGCCTGCCGTATCTAATAAGATCCCTTCCGTTGAAAAGAACCAATCACAATTACGTGTCCCACCCACCCCTTGAATTGCAGGCCCACCTTGCTGCTCCGAAAACGGAAAACGCAGCCCAGACTGAATAATTGCTGAACTCTTACCCGCCGCAGGATTACCAATCATCATGTACCATGGCAACTCATATAACGCCGCTCGACCTGTACGGTCGCCGAGTTTTGATTTACGAATAGTCTTGATTGCCTCATTCATCCGCTTACGAAGCTGTTGAACCTCCTCTCGATCTGCGGGTTGATCGCGTTTTTGGGCAGGATCATGGTCTTGCATGATTGCCGCCAACTCGTCACCCTGCTCCCGACTACGACGACGCTGAAACCACGACACCAACAGCCAGATGGTGAATAAAACTCCCATCACCGCTACCACTAGCCAAAATTGACGCGGCGGTAAAACACGATGTAAAGACAGCAATACCACCACACTGCCCACTGCCACAATTAAGCGGGGATCAAATAGCCAAGACCAGATACGATTTAACATGAATTAATCAATACTCTGAGAAGATAAAGAAACAGGGGGTGACTCACTAACGGCACGCGCCAACCATGTCGCCCGCCAAAACTCACCCGCATGACTGAACAATGGGCTATAGCCCTGTTCCAAACGACGAACATGTTGGGTGACTTGCGCCAAGCCAAGTAACGGGGCTAGGGTTGACGGCTGCTCCGTGACGAGGCCATTCATCATCAATTGCTGTAATGGAAAACGGCCAAACTGCTGATCGATCAATTGGTGTAACTCCACGACATGTTGCATCGCTGTGCTGTGTGCGTCCGAAAAAAATAAAGTTTCTTCCTCGGGATCAATCAATTGCTCAGCATTAAGCTGATAGGTCTCACATACCTGCTGCAACGTCTCTAACAGCCGCTCAGATGAAATCTGACCCACAGCCGTAATTGATTTTTTACGCTTAGCTAGCATCGGGCGAGACAACTCACACCATACATCCAAGGCGCAAGTGGTATTGGGACTGGCTAACAATACAGCCGCAGCACTCTCCCCCAGCGTGACGTTCGACGCTGCGGGTCTAAGCTGATATTGCTCAAGCCATGCTTGATCCATACCCGAATCTGCACCGAGGATGAGCAGACAGCCCGCTTGAGTCTGTTGATGTAATTGATGAATCGCACTACACAGTCGCTGCAAGCAGTCATCGGCATGCGCCACAATATTTTGCTGGTACACGATCGCGGCTTGGGGAATACCTTGGGCATGCAGAATCGATGCCACAATCTGCTGCAACAGATACCGATCTGCTGCCTCAAAATCCGCTGGAATGAGATGTAAGACCGTTAATTGTTGTGGTGCTTGGGCTGATGGCACTGCCAGATCTGCGTGAGTGGATGAGGCAGTGCGATTGGAAGCGTCAAAAGACTGTTGCCATGCTGGATGCAGTGTTGCAGCCTGATGCTGTGCTGGGCGTTGCTGCCAAACTTGGATCTGCTCGAAGCCCTGTGCCAATCCAACCAGTTGTGGCCGAGCTTGCATCAGCACCCGTTGGGTAAAAGCCGCCACCCTCTGTAATCGATCTGACCAGTGCAACGGCTGATCTGCCATCGCCGCCGCATCCCAATCTGGCGACTGGCTGGCACAATCCATTAGGTCGGCCAACTCAAACTCAAGATCCACGCGTCGGCTCAATACGGGCAGACCATGATAATCTACCAAAACGGTATCCAGCACTGCCGCTTGATGTTCTCGCAGCGCCGCAATCACCGCATGACTCTGCTCGCCCAACCCACTGAGTTGTACCGATGACAGCACTGACAGCCAAGGAGCTTCTGGCTTTTCGGTGGCAGGGGTTAGATTGGCGTTGGCATCCTCGCTGGACTGCTCGACGGCACGTTGCGCTCGCACCCGTTGCAAGCGTCGGTAGCCCCAACGCAATGACAACAGCACACCCACGCACAGGATCGGTAATAGCAGCAACTGCCACAGCAATCCCAGCGGGGTGATGGGCTGAGGGACTTGCCAAAGATACGCCAACATCAGTGCCCAGTAGGCAATCAGGACAACGAGGATCAGCAAAAACCAACGCGTCATGGTCAAATCGCGTTATAGATCATCAACGCACAACTGCTGATTGGCAATCAGCGTCGCACCACAACTGGTCATATCACCATGTCGAGCGACAGGCTTGCCTTCAACCAAAAATGTCGGGTCACCGCTGACGATTTTACTGATCCCATGCCAAGGCATTGGGCAACTCACCATATCGCCGACACGGGCAACAGGCACACCGTTGATCGTTGTTGCCGTGCTGCCTTGTAAGACTGCACCGCCATGAGAGGTCATTGCTCCCACTGTAATAATTGGCTTGCTCATAACGCGCTCTATCGTGTTTAGTGGTCTTCAATCAGACCTGTGCGATTATTCGCAGCGTCTTTAATCATCAATTGGCTGAAATGCCATCATTTTGCATGTGTACTGAATCGTACTGCGCCCGAGTATAGCCAATTGCCACATAAAAATGAAGGCTTAGCCAAGCATACGCCTTACAGAGAATTGATGATGGGATTCACCCTCCATAACTCATCTAGTTCAAGTACATCGTCGGCTCTTACATCTACCACTATGAAGCTGCATAATTTTTGGAGTCATTCTGGAGATGTTGATCAACTCATAGCAGGCACAGTAACGCCCCCCTAACTTTGGTAATAATAGTAAAAACACTTTACTATCTCCTCATTGACCTCAAAAGGTATTTTTAGCGTTTCGTACAGAAAAAAAGACTCCTCACCTTTATAGTCCTCGCTACTTAATCCAGAAGTTGAGCCTGATATTTGCTCACCAACCTCTTCCCATACTATTCCACACATCTCCATTCTAATTCCGCCTTTTAATATTAACTTATCCTTATCAAATTCAATTGAAAATTGTCCTGCATCACCATCGACAAAGCACTCATAAAAATCATTTTTTAATGATTTAGTACATTGTCCATTTTGCATATACCATTTTGGTGAGTTTTTGTATTGAATATATATATCCACTATCGCTTTATCTTGATTACCGTCAAACCCAAAAAAATTTCTTGCACTTTTAGCCTTAGTCGGAATATACCAGAAACTAACTACAATTTTATTTACAATTTGCTTCGGATTACTGATCAAATGCTCAGCAGAGTACTCTCGAAGATAAGTTTTCTCTATGAGAAACTCATCACTCCTCCAACTATCTTGAAGATCAGTAGAATTTTTTGAACCAAAATCTGAATACTGCTCCTTTTCTGTCAGCTCTATATCTGTTTTTTCTTCAAACTGCACTGTACAACCTACCAACAACAGTGAAGAAAATAAAAAAGCCATTCTTTTATTTGACCTAATTAATACCATAGACTTCCTCTGAGTATACGAAATCCGAAGTTTCATGCTGTGCTGCAACCAAAACATAAGCAATAGACCTTTTGCGAAAGTCGAAATTTCCCTGTATTAAAAACCATCAGAACTCTTTTTAATAAAGACTTCTTTCTGTTCAAAAAATGATCTACTCAAGAGATCTAATGAAGGCTTATTAAAAATAATCATACTTGCCTTCCTCTGCTTCAAACCCATCGAAACTATCGGGCGGCACGAGCTCACTTTCTTGTTTTACTAACACACCATCAATAGATCTCTTGCGAAAGTATAAAAGCAGCCTATAATTTGAGCTATGAAATATACTCAGATTCAGTCCTACACGGACTCACAGCTCAAGCGTCTGATCGGTATCGATCAAGCAACATTTACCG
>JAYXXU010000399.1:0-11266 GCA_036019135.1 Pseudomonadota bacterium
GCTCATTCCAGTCATTTTTTTTGTACTGGGGATTTTATTGGCTGCGACATTTCTGAATGGCATCTTTGCCTAGACAACGTTAGCCGTTTTTTGACACCTTAAGCCACCAAACATAAAAAAACCGACAAGGACTACCTTGCCGGTTTTTTATGTATTGTCGTATCAGGACAATTACTCAGTCACACTCAAGACCTGTTTGAACAAATCTTTTTGCTCTTGGCTTGGACGTGCTGTTTGTAGCGCCATCAGTTGGCTCATGTCACCAGCAACTTTGATTTTGCCAGTCATGAACGCTTGCATCGCGGCAGCCATATCAAACTCAAGAAACACCTTACGCAGCGTATCAGCATCCATAGTCAGTGTAGTTTTTGCATCGGCTGCATGACCACGTTGAATTTTGCCGCTTGCCAGTGCCATTTCGACATCACCAGCATCAGTACCTGTGACGTTCATGTTCAGCGCTAGGCCAGCTAATGCTGGTGGCAGATTCAAGTCGCCTGCGTCGGCGGTCATTTTTTCAACGGTATCAAACCAATCATTGCTCAAAAAAGCAGGCATGTTCATTCCTCTATTAAAATCATGGGTTGCGGTCAACAATACAACCGCTTTGGCCTAACGATACGGTCTTGCCTAACAGCAAAATAGCATCAAAAACCATCGGTAGCACTCTTATAGCAAACCCAGCTGATGCCTCACATGGCATAAAGCACCTTTTAACAGAAAAATCCTGCGTATCGCCAATCTTTTATAAAAACTTTGCAATAAGCTGACAATACAGATGCAACGCAAGCGAAAAGATTTTAAAATACCCCACATTTTGTGTGTGCAGGCGATGCACTTCTGTTGTATCGCAGGTGGCACATGGTGCAGCTATGCTACATGCTAGCTTTCGACCGTGGTCACCCATGATTCAAATATTGCTATAGTCTTTAGTGACTTATAGCCAATTTGGTCATCGCCATACCGCTTGAAGCCCATCTACTGCAACGTTTTTTGGTGTTGCGGCTTTTAAGGAGCCCGTGCATGAGTCACCCTTCATCTAGCCTGGCCCCCATCAAATACGAAACCGAATTGGTTCGACTATTTACCATCATGACGGTGGTTTGGGGTATCGTAGGAATGGGGCTAGGCGTGTTTATCGCGTCCCAGCTCGCTTGGCCTGCACTTAATTTTGATATTGAGTGGCTAAGTTTTGGTCGCTTACGGCCATTACATACCAACGCCGTCATTTTTGCCTTTGGCGGTTGCGCACTGTTCGCGACCTCTTATTACATCGTCCAGCGCACTTGCCAGACGGAATTATTCGCGCCACGCTTGGCTTGGTTTACGTTTTGGGGCTGGCAGGCCGTCATTGTGGCGGCGGTCTTGACCTTACCACTTGGTCTGACTTCCTCCAAAGAATATGCCGAACTGGAGTGGCCAATTGATCTGCTGATTGCAGCCGTTTGGATTGCGTATGGTGTGGTATTTTTTGGCACATTGATTAAGCGTCGTACGTCGCATATCTATGTTGCCAACTGGTTTTTTGCGGCATTTATTATCACCATTGGGCTGTTGCATATCGTCAACAGTTTGGCAGTGCCTGTCGGTGCGTTTAAGTCCTACTCCCTGTTCTCTGGCGCAACCGATGCCATGGTACAGTGGTGGTATGGTCATAATGCGGTTGGATTTTTCCTCACTGCTGCATTCTTGGGTATGATGTACTACTTCATTCCCGTACAAGCTGGCCGTCCTGTTTACTCTTATCGTTTGTCTATCGTTCACTTCTGGGCGTTGATCGCTTTGTACATGTGGGCGGGTGCGCATCATTTACATTACTCTGCACTACCTGACTGGACACAATCTCTGGGGATGGCATTCTCTTTGATCCTGTTTGCACCAAGCTGGGGCGGCATGATTAACGGCGTGATGACACTCTCTGGTAGCTGGGATCGTCTGCGCACAGACCCCATCATCCGTTTCTTGGTCGTTGCACTGTCGTTCTACGCGATGTCGACCTTTGAAGGACCGATGATGTCGATCAAAACAGTGAATGCCTTGTCTCACAATACCGACTGGACGGTTGGCCATGTGCACTCTGGCGCACTCGGCTGGGTGGGAATGATCACGATTGGCTCACTGTATGTTTTGATTCCACGCCTGTGGGATCGTCAGTCGATGTATTCGATCAAGTTGATCAACGTACACTTCTGGCTGGCGACTGTTGGTGTGATTTTCTATATCGTTTCGATGTGGATTTCTGGGGTTACGCAAGGTTTGATGTGGCGTGCCACCAATCCTGATGGCACATTGACTTATAGCTTTGTTGATAGTGTTGTCGCCTCTCACTGGCCGTATGTGGGTCGTGCCTTTGGTGGATTCTTGTACTTGTCAGGTATGTTCTTCATGGCCTACAACCTGTACATGACCATCAAGTCGCCAGTTCCCGCCGACGAAACCCAACCATCGACTGTAAAAACGGCCTGAGGAGATTGACTGATGGCAGGTACTCCACATGAAGTGGTTGAAAAAAATACCGGCTTACTGATGGTCTTTATCGTGGTCGCAATTAGTTTTGCGACCTTGGTCGAGATCGTTCCGTTGCTGTTTGATAAGCGCCTTAATACACCTGTACCAGGTATGACACCTTGGACAGCATTGGAGCTAGAAGGTCGGGATATCTATATTCGTGAAGGCTGTCACGTCTGTCACACGCAGATGGTTCGTCCGCTACGTGCTGAAACCGAACGTTACGGTGCGTACTCACGGGCTGGTGAATCGGTTTGGGATCACCCGTTTCTTTGGGGTTCTAAGCGAACAGGCCCTGACTTGGCACGGGTTGGGCAAAAATACTCAAATGAGTGGCAACGTGAGCACTTGATTGATCCTCGTGCACTCGTGCCTGAATCAGTGATGCCTGGCTACCCACACCTTGCCAAAACCACCTTGGATGGTCGTCAGACCCAAGCCAAAATGGAGCTGTTCCGTACCCGTTTCGGCGTGCCTTACACTGATGCAGATATTGAAGCGGCGGTAGACACCGTGCAAGGCCAAACTGAGCTGGATGCACTGGTTGCTTACCTACAGCAACTGGGCACTGTGATGCAGGGTCAGCGCTAATGAACGCGGTCACACTACAAGTGATTGCAACAGTGCTTGCCTTTGTTGCATTCATTGGGGTGTGTTGGTGGGCGTACTCGCCTGCCAACCGCAAGCGCTTTGAGCAAGATGCTGATATTGCCATCCAGACTGATCCACTGAATAAGCAGTCGAATCCGTCTGATATTGAATCAAGAGAGAAACCACAATGACCGATTTTTGGAGTTGGTGGGTAGCACTAATATCAATAGGCTGCTGGGTCTTCGTCACGGGCGTGCTGATTTTTGTCCTCCGCATGCGTCCAACCCTTGAGGAAGATGGAACAACGGGTCACGTCTATGACGGGATCAAAGAGTATGACAAACCCATGCCACGCTGGTGGCTGATCGTCTTTTGGATGAGCATTGTCTGGGCAGTCTTCTATGTTGCACTCTATCCGTCCTTGGGCAACTGGAAAGGCTTGGCTACGATTGAGCGTCTAGATGGCAGTAAAGTGCCATGGACATCAGTCAACGAGATGCAAAATGACTATGACCGCAACAACCAAGTGTTTCTGGATAATTTCGAAAAACGCTTTAGCGGCATGTCAGTCGAAATGCTGTCCGAAGACCCTCGTGCCTTAAAGGTGGGGCAGGCTTTGTTCCGCCAAAACTGTGCAGTCTGTCATGGCAGTAACGCACGCGGTGCAGTGGGCTTTCCGAACCTCACGGATCATGATTGGATCTGGGGTGGCAGCACCGATAAAATCGTTGAGACAGTGACCAAAGGTCGCCAAGGCGCAATGCCAGCATGGCAAAACGAACTGGGCGAATCTGGTATTCGTGCAACCGCTGAATATGTCATGTCCCTCTCGGGTCGTGGCGGTTTGAATGGTGCATTGGTGACTGAAGGTGCAGATCACTACAAGAAAAACTGTGTGATTTGTCATGGTGCCAATGGCCAAGGTAATCAAGCACTCGGTGCACCAAACCTGACCGATAACATCTGGTTGTACGGTGGTGATCGTGCCACGATTCAGCATACCCTGCGTTATGGCCGAGCTGGTGTGATGCCTGTGTTTGCAGATACCTTGGGTGAAGAGCGTATTCAATTGGTTGCCGCTTACGTGTATCAACTCTCTAAACGCTAATATCAAAGCATTCAGCCACGATTGAAGCATACCCTGAGCCATAAAAAACCGCTTGTCTGTGATGGGCGGTTTTTTTATGCCTGTTGCTGGGTAATAAACAACACTGATACTGATCAGGGTTATCACCAAAACCATTCAACCCGACCGATCAATCCCGCTTATAATAGTGCTGTGTCATGGTGCATGATCACATGATATTGGTGGATCACTGCACCCTGTCCGTCTCGAACCCGATAGCCCTCTAGCCAATGGTCTGATGACATGAGCGATAAGATCCCCGTACGTAACCTGTCTACTCCATCGGTCAATACCCACCACCCGCAAGCCGCCACTGGCAAAATCCAAACCAAACTCATTACAGGTTTTTTTCAGAATATTCGCACGACTAGCATGTATGCCTTGATGCTGCTGTTCGTAGTTTTACCATTTTTGCGCTGGGATGAACGCCAAGCCTTGCTGTTTGATATTCCGAGTCGGCAGTTTTATGTGTTTGGCTTGACGTTTATGCCGCAAGATTTATTTTTGCTGTCGTGGCTGTTTATCATGGCGGCATTTGCCTTGTTTGTGGTTACGGTGTTTGGTGGACGGGTATTTTGTGGTTATAGCTGCCCTCAGACCATCTGGGTCAATCTGTTTATGCGAGTTGAAAAATGGATTGAAGGCGAGCGCCATCAGCGTATTCGTATGGACAAGGCTCCTATTTCTTTTGGGAAAGTCTCGAAAAAAACCATTAAGCATTTTATTTGGCTCATCATTTCATTAATCACAGGCTTAACCTTTGTCAGCTACTTTACCCCGATTGAAACGCTCTATACCAGTTGGCAATGGTTCAGCGTGGCAGGAATTTCTATCCCCATGCCTGAGCTTGGGGCTTGGCAGTGGTTTTTTATTGGTCTGTTTACTGTTGCCACCTACTTGAATGCAGGCTGGATGCGGGAGCAAATGTGCTTCCAGATCTGCCCGTATGGCCGATTTCAAAGTGTGATGTTTGATCGGGATACGCTGATTGTGTCATACGATGTAGAACGTGGAGAGCCACGCGGTTCGCGCAAGCGCAAGACCGAAAAGACCGAAAAGACCGAAAAGACCGAAAAGACCGAAAAGACCGAAACACTAGGCGATTGTATCGACTGCAATCTATGCGTACAGGTCTGTCCAACGGGGATCGACATTCGCAATGGTCTACAGATGGAATGTATTCAATGTGCCGCCTGTATTGATGCGTGCGATAGTGTGATGGATCGGATGAACTATCCACGCGGACTGGTACGCTATACCACCGAACGCGAGCTGGTCGAAAAACAAAAGACCCATTGGCTGCGCCCAAGACTGATCGGCTATGCAGCGATGCTAGGCATCATGTTATTGCTGTTTGTGTGGGTTTTGGCTGCGCGTGTACCGCTACAAGTCGAAGCCGTGCGTGACCGTAATCAGCTGTATCGTGTCAATAACGACGGCCTGATTGAAAACTCATTTGGCCTCAAAATCACCAATAAAACCCAGCATGAGCAAGAATACAACATCAGTCTGAGCGCACCGAATGGGATTCATTTAGACCTACGCCGTCCAACCATTATCTTGGATGCAGGTGAGATCTATGAAATGCCGATCACGGTGGTCGGTGATCCTCAACGGGTCACACGTAATGAAGTGCCGATTATTTTTCGAGTGCATGGCGTTACTGATCCTAGTCTCTCTGCGGTGGTCGAAAATCGCTTCCGCGCGCCCAGCGCCCAAGAACGTGCAGCAGCTCGACGTGCTGCCGAACAAGGATACTAGACATGACCCTTTCACCACCCAAATCCTCCGCTCAGCGACAAAATAAGCCATGGTACCGTCACCCACACTTGTGGTTGGTGATTCTGTTGCCCTTGCTATCAATCGTCGTCAGCCTGTCATTTGTCACCACTGCCTTTAAAAATCAGGTAGATGTGGTGCGCGATGATTGGTATATGGATGGCAAGGCACTGCAACAAGACATGTCACGCGATACCACTGCCGCTGAAGCCAATCTGATCGCACAGTTTCAACTGTCACCAACAGGGCAGATTGACCTGACGCTGAGTGCTAATCAAGGCACTGCCATTCCACCACAATTAAGCTTGAATTTTTATCATCCGATCCGTGCCGAAAAAGACCATCAGATTGCTCTTCAGCGGCGTGAAGACGGGCACTACCAAGGACAGCTTGACGCAGAACTATTAAAACCCAGCAACTATCATGTCGAGCTTGATGGGCATCTATGGCGGCTGAGCGGTCGAATTGATTTGCCAACCACTGAATTTAAGCTCAGCCCCAATGCCAACTTACTGGCAGCGATCACGCAAGAAGTGAATCAAACAGCTGACTAGCGATGCTTGATTTTGTGATCAATCACAAGGTTGGAGGGGATGCGCGCTGCCGACGACAGCGCTCCGAGCAGTCGCGCACCTCATCCCAACAGCGCGCCCATTTTTTACGCCAGACTAGCCGCCGTTGGCAGTGCAGACAGATTTTTTCGGGTAGATTGGGTTTTTGATGAGCCATCCCGAACACCACTTATGCCAAAGTAATGTTCAACACATCCAGGCGATTTTTGAGTGCTTCAGGATCGACTGGCTCGCGTGTCACCTGTAGATGTTCAAAATCAAATAAATCTCGATCCGCCAATTGCGAGGGTGCAACATTTTGCAATGCCCCAAAAATACTGGCCAACCGCTTAGGATACAGCTTGTCCCACTCTCGCAGCATCTCGTTCAGCTTGGCACGTTGCAGGTTTTCTTGGCTACCGCACAAATTACACGGAATAATCGGAAACTCGCGCAAGCGTGCGTATTTGATAATGTCTTTTTCTTCCACATAGGCCAGCGGACGAATCACGATATTTCGACCGTTATCTGAAAGCAGTTTCGGTGGCATTGATTTCAGCGCCCCACCATGAAAAAGATTCAAGAAAAAGGTCGCTATCATGTCATCGCGATGATGTCCCAATGCCACCTTGGTCGCGCCAATCTCTTCCGCAAAACCATACAATGAACCTCGACGCAAGCGCGAACATACAGCACAATAGGTTTTGCCTTCTGGTGTTAGGCGCTTGACGATGCTGTAGGTGTCTTTTTCGAGGATATAATGCGGCACACCGCGGGCGGTCAGATAGTTTGGTAACACATCCTCTGGAAAATCTGGCTGCTTCTGATCCAAATTGACTGCCACAATTTCAAAATTAATCGGCGCAATTTTTTGCAAGCTCAGCAAAAGATCTAGCATGGTGTAACTGTCTTTACCACCAGACACACACACCATCACACGGTCACCCTCTTCGATCATATTAAAATCACGAATCGCATGACTGACCTGCTTGCGCAGCTTCTTTTGCAACCGATTAAACGCCGTTGTCTTCGGGGCAGCAGGTGCGACCACATCGGAGGACAATGCGTGTGTAGAATCAATTGGCCGAAACACCGTCACAGAGCTCACAACAGCCTCACCAGAGTCACAAAAATATAGGGGGTGAAATTTTACCCTAAAACTCAAAAACTCTCGACTGATTCTTTCGAATGTCAATCGGTTGTTTGACAAGATCCATGCTGAGATTGAAATATTTTTCAAAAAAATCCTGTGAATTCGCCTTGACTTTTGAGCATCGCAGAACAAACAAGCATTTATTGAGTTTTCCACAAAAACTGTGGATAAGTCTGTGGATAAGTCATGACTTGACACGATTTTGCAATGTCATAGCAAGGCTTTCAGCTAGATTGTACATTTTTTAACCTACATTTAAAATAATTTAAAATCAAATACTTAATAAAATCAACATACCATTTAGATTTTTTTTTAATTTTTTTTCGACAGATGTTCATTAAATAGACACCCAACCGTAACACGATCAAAAAACGCTCAACCCCTGTTGAAAAATCAAGCAAACTAACGGTTGTGATCTGTGGGCTGTTTGTTAAACTAGGCTGGGGTTAAAGCAATGGATATGGATCACTCTAATGGGATCATTCAGTCAATCAAACGCACAACGCTATGTTATTAGCCTGAAGGTCGGCTTGCTTGCCAGCCTGCTCGTCAGTACGCTCAGTCATGCAGATACGATTCGGCGTATAGAATCAAACGGGACAGTGACACTGACCAATAAATCTGGTCAGGCCAGTAGTAGTGCGCGACGCAATGGTGGCTCAGGACAGTATGCGTATGTCATGCAAAATGAAAATGGCGAAAATTTATTGACCAATATTTCGCGTAGTCGCCCCGAAGACGATCCATTTCGTGAGTTTAACCGTCAAGTCAAAAAGACCTTTTATCCTGAGAGCAATATTCATCAATACAAGAACTGGGGGGCAACCGAAGCTTCTGTACCTAAAAGTAGTAGCCGCAATCAAAATGCATTTGACCACTTAATTACTGCCGCTGCCCAGAGGCATAACCTCGATCCTGCACTGATGAAAGCCATCATGCACACTGAATCAGGCTTTAACCCCAATGCACGCTCACCTGTCGGCGCACAAGGGCTGATGCAACTGATGCCTGCCACGGCACGGCGTTTCAATGTGACTAATGCATGGGATCCTGAACAAAACATTGAAGGCAGTGCCAAGTATCTGCGCTGGCTACTCAATCGCTTTAAAGGGCGCGTCGAACATGTCCTAGCAGGCTATAACGCTGGAGAAGGCAATGTCGATAAATATGGTGGGATTCCCCCTTTTCGGGAAACCCAAGATTATGTGCGGCGCGTGCTGAGTCGCTATAATAACCTGTATGCCAATCAAAACCTTCAGGCACAGTCCAACAGCTCTACGCGCAGTGATCAACGTCCTGTCACGTTGGCTGCATTGACCTCCGCCACGACTAACAATATCTCGGACAGCGCCTATACTCAGACTGCCTTGGAAGCCTTAGAATCTCGCAGATGATCTTTTTTTGGTCAAATTACAAGCTAAATATAATCGTGTCACAGGCTAATCCTTGAATTTCTCCCAGATGTCAGCATCATATAGCAGAACAGATCAGTTCTGATCTGCCTATTGATGAGGACTTATTTCATGTTGCGGATTGGTTTGTTTTTGCTGACCAACCTCGCGGTGCTGGTGGTTGTAGGCATTATCATGTCGGTGCTGGGCGTGGGTTCAACCCATACAGCCGGTGGCCTTAACTATACCAACCTACTGATTCTCTGCTTTTTGTGGGGTATGGTTGGTTCAATCATCTCATTGTTGTTGTCCAAGCCGATTGCCAAATGGACAACTAAAACTCAAATTATTGAAAGCCCAAGTAATCAAGCCGAAGCTTGGTTGCTCCAGACGGTTAATGAATTGTCGCAGCGTGCTGGCATCAAAATGCCTGACGTTGGGATTTTTCCGAGCCATCAGTCCAATGCGTTTGCAACGGGTTGGAACAAAAACAAAGCCTTGGTTGCAGTGTCCACAGGTCTACTCGAACGGATGGATCAAAGCGAACTGCGTGCAGTACTCGCCCACGAGATTGGTCACGTTGCCAACGGTGACATGGTGACACTGGCCTTGATTCAAGGGGTGGTGAACGCGTTTGTGATGTTCTTTGCACGGATCATTGGTAACTTTGTAGATCGCGTGATCTTCAAGAATGAAGGCGACAGCCCTGGTATTGCTTATTTTGTTACCAGTATCGTCATGGACATTGTCTTGGGGATTGCAGCATCAGCGATTGTGATGTACTTCTCGCGGATTCGTGAGTATCGTGCCGATGAAGCAGGTGCGCGTTTGGCGGGCAAGCAAGCGATGATTTCTGCTTTGCTGCGTCTACGCCAAGAGCAAGACATGCCTGATGAAATGCCCAAAGAGATGAAGGCATTTGCGATCAGCGCGGGCAAAGAACAAGGCTTTAGTATCGCGGCCTTGTTTCAGACCCATCCGAGCATCGAAGATCGGGTCGCTGCTTTAGAACGTCTGAATGTTTAATCGACCCAACGCTGCCAAAGAGCCGACATTCAGTCGGCTCTTTTTTTATGGGACTGTGTGATTTAATAACGCATAAAAGTCATCACTTGCTCATGGTGAAAGGCACATAACCATGATTTTGTCTGATCCACCCCAACCGACCAAGCAAACGCATCCCAATACCGCACCAAGGTTTTCCAATCGGTCGCAATTACTTCTTCATGCCGCAGCAAAAACACTTGGGTGGAAAATGGCATGCCTGTTTGATACAGCCAATCACGCACTGCTGTAATTCTAGCTTGATCGCCCCAAACACCTTCTAACAGCATGACCTGCTCGTGCTTAAAATCGGTCAAGGCAAAAGATGTGTTGTTCGGCATTTGATACAAGGCCAGCCGTATAAACTCTACTGCACGAATCCCATGCAATCGAGAAATACGTGCAGCATGTGACGCAGGTAACGGCAAATAATCATCACCATAAAAGAATGAGCGCTGTCGTTCGGACAGCGCATCCCATGCCGTAAATTCTTTAAAGTAATCCTGCAACTGCATTTTTTCTATTCATACACACCGACGATCCAGCATGCAAGTCTAGCTCACTCTAATCAATGATGCAGCATTGCATTTAGATCATCGACAATTGGTGACCAATCAGCATCTTGCTTGAGTGACTCTTGCAAAAACTGCCGCTGTGAATCTGTCCAAAAATCTGCGTCCAAAATGCTCACCGTTTCATCTAGACGATGTGCTTGAATAAACTGCTCAATCTCAGGATCTGTACTGGGCAAACCCAACTGTTCGAATAGACGATTTAAACTATGTGCTGTGGTATCCATGATGCAAACTCCTAATCTCGTGATGCATTCACTGTGGGCTGATCATCGCCAACTGACAAGAGGCTTGCTGTCGCAGAATGTTGTATTGTGGTTATCCAAAAAAACAGCCCCAAATCGTTTTGATTTGAGGCTGTTACATCACGCTATAAAGATAAACAATTAGCCGAGCAACTGCGGAACGCCATCACGCTCGGCAGGCCACGCTTGCCGGGGGCTGGGGGGCGGCCCGAAGGCCGCCCCCCGAGGGAGGGGCCGTAGCCCCTTGTTGTGTGGTGCATTGTGCGAGGGGGACCTTTCAGGGTCCGGGCTACAGTACCATACGGC
>JAYXXU010000400.1:0-2599 GCA_036019135.1 Pseudomonadota bacterium
TCAGCGCAAGGCAATAACCGCCTTTCCCAGATTCAATTTTTCTCTGAAATGCTGGCGCACCTTGGGCTACGGGTAGTCAAAAAAGATCAGCAATGCTACGAGCCAGAAGTAATTAACGCCATGTTTACATTGATGAAACACGGCATCGTTGGAGCGGAGAACCCCTGCGGTTTTTTCCAAAACGGAGGGGGTCGCTAATGTCCACAGAGTCCCTCCAGCACAAGGACGGTGAGCAAGTTTGCGAGTGTTGCGCCAAGGCTTTGGAAAGCCTGTTTCTGCACATTCAGCAAAACAACAAATGGGGCGCTTTTCTGGTTTTGATTTTTTTTCTGGCGTTGGTCGTCGTGGCCACAACGGGGGTGATTCGTGCATGAGCATGATGAAAATTCAGCCGATTTTCCGCGCACGCACCTGTTGGCCGTGCTGTGGTTTTGTGGCCTGTTGGTTGTGTTGGTCATGTTCTGTTTCGCGCGAGGTGGGTCATGAGCGCAAAGCGTGAAGGCGATGTCCGCAAATGCGCAGAGATCATGCGCCAGCGCCGAGGGTTTGAGTGATGAAACTTTCTATTTTTACTTCGCAGGAATTGCAGGATTTTGCAGCTGGAAAGTCTGTTGAGCGTGTTTTATCAAATGATGCGCATGAGTTGGGTGACCGTTTCTTGGTTGATGGCTTGTCGTTGCGCGTTGTGTCCGTAGGCAATACGACCGATGCGCTAGGCGGGGTCATTCAGCAGCGCGTGACGTTGCGGGCGGGTGAGCTATGAAGTCACGTCCAATGATTTTCAGCGCCCCAATGGTACGGGCGATTCTGGCAGGTCAAAAGACGCAAACGCGGCGGGTATTTAAAGACGCAAATAAATTCGAAACGGATTGCGAGCCAGTCCTATATGGCGATTTTTGGAGGATTTACGACAGTTGGGGTGATGGTGTTAAAGACCTGAAGTGTCCATACGGTGTGGTTGGTGATCGCCTGTGGGTGCGTGAGGGTTATGCGGTAGTGCCAAGAACTGCATTTGCAAGAAGTGATGTCTTCCAAAAAGTCAGTGAATTTGACCGTGAAAAAGCATTTGTTTATCGCGCCTGTTTTGATCGGTCGAAGGGCGATATTGCATGGGAAACCCCGCTATTCATGCCGCGTGCTGCTTCGCGTATTGAGCTGGAAATCACCAACATTCGAGTCGAGCGGGTGCAAGACATCAGTGAAGCGGATGCGATTGCTGAGGGTGTAGAGCAAGGATATGGGCTGCGGCATGTGGGTTTTTATCAAGACATCTGGGACTCAATCAACGGCAAAAAGCATCCTTGGTCAGATAACCCTTGGGTCTGGGTCGTCGAGTTTAAGCGCGTCGAGGTGTCGGCATGAGTACGTTTACCCAGTATGAGTTGTTCGAGAGCTTCGGCGGCCGTTGTGGCGGTTTGCTGGAAGATGATGACAACGGCAACGCAGAGCAGCATTTGGAATATTTGCTCAAAAAGTACGGACACAAGCTGCGTTCAGCCGTGCATCAGGGCGAAATGATCTGGCCGCAAATCATGCAGGTGGCATCGTGACCCGCGTATCTGAGTACAAGCTCGTTGTTGCGCCACAGCAAACTGATGGCGATGCACAGGAGCATATCGAAGACCTGCGAAACAGATATGGCTCGCGTCTGACCGCAGTTTTTTATGATGGGCAGCAGGTTTTTCCCGAAATCGTGAGGGCTTGTGATGACTGAGAAATTGACATATCCCGCATTTCGCGAAGCGCTGCGCAAGCATGGCGAGTACAGCAACGCCATGCTAATGGGGCTGTATGCGCGCTATTTGGCTGGCGACATCGCCCCATGTGTCGCTGCCGTGCTGACCCCCAAGACTGCCAAAAAACCTGAGCAGGTGGCTAGGCGGATCAGTCCGCTAAGCGAGTCTGTTTTGACGGAACGACAGCGCAAGTACGAAGAAAAGCGATTGGCACGCAAGCAGAAAATCTTGCAGATGCTGAGCCGCAAAGCACCGATGGACGCCTACCAAATCGCCTTGGAACTGGGAATTGTCCCTGAGTACGCCATGCAGATTTTACGGCAGCTTAAAGCCGAAAAACTGGTCTTGGTGCGGAAGGCCAGTATGGCAAGAGGCGGGGCTAAAAACATGTATTCGCTGTCTGAAAAAGCCAGCTTGGAGGCTTCATGAGTCACATTATCGTCAACAAAATACGTCGTCTGCCGATCAAAAATCCAGCTAAGGCGGTGCTGTGGGTGATTGCAGATTTTGCCGATGACAACGGTTATGCCTACCCATCGCACGCGACATTGGCCGCTGAATGTGGCGTTACAGATCGCACCATCATCAACTGTATTCACCAGCTTGAGGCATGCGGCGCACTGGTCGCAAATCGCACAAATGGCCGTCACACAACCTACATGGTGACCCCTGAAAAGTTCGCTCAAATCGAGCAAAACCCCCGAACCACATTCACCCCCGAACCACATTCACCCCCGAACGACGTTCACCCAACCCCTGAACGACGTTCACCACACCCCCGAACCACGATCACCCAACCCCAGAACGACGCTCCCCCGCGACCCCAGACCCCCTCACGCCCCCCCCCAAGCGCACACCGGGCG
>JAYXXU010000401.1:0-3915 GCA_036019135.1 Pseudomonadota bacterium
GTGCATGATCATGGTTTGGACGATCTAATTCCAAATGATGACATCATCCAAGCTGCTGCAAGTGGTTCGAATCACAGCCCTGTCAATCATGCCACTGAGGCGCTGACTGATCTGGTTTTGCTTGGTCGTGAAAAGCGTGTTGCTGATGCCGTATTTGGCGCTGGCAGCTACGCCTCTGGCTTCAAAGAAACGCTATCAGGCACTGACCAATGGGACGACTACGACAACAGTAATCCGCGTGAGCAGATGTTGGATGTGCTGGATTTGCCGTTGATGCGTCCTAACGTGTTGGTGCTCGGTCAGGCGGTTTGGACGAAACTGCGTCAGCATCCAAAGCTGGTGTCATCAGTCCTTGGCAATAGTGGTCAGCAAGGCACGATCACCCGCCAGCAGCTTGCTGAGCTGCTTGAAATCGAAGAAGTGTTGGTTGGTCAGGGTTGGGTGAACTTAGCTAAACCAGGTCAAGACCCACAAATGGTTCGAGTCTGGGGCAAGCATGCTTCGCTCATCCATCGTAACCGCTTGGCCACCACCCAACGCGGCGTCACCTTTGGTTTTACAGCGCAGTACCAAGGCCGTATTTCAGGCCAAATCCCTGAGCCTAAAGTCGGCCTTCGTGGTGCTGTACGGGTGCGTGTCGGTGAGTCGGTGCGCGAGTTGATTGTCGCCAACGAGCTGGGCTACTTCTTCGAGAACGCCATCAGCTAACAACGCTTTCCCCTGTCGCGTGCTGGTTTGCGGCAGGGGTTTTTTATTTATTCAGAGTGATTTGATGATGCGAAAATTTATTGGTGTGAAGTTTATCGCTGCAATGGCTATGACTGTCGGCAATGCTATGCGTGATCACGATGTGCGACTAAGTCCCGATCCGAGCGGCAAAGATCGCGCAGACAATGAAGCTGGCTATCTGGTCGAGTATGACAGCGGCTACAAGTCTTGGTCGCCCAAAGAGGTTTTTGACGCCGCCTATCGTCCAGCAGATGCTATGACATTTGGCTTGGCCCTTGAAGCCCTCAAGCGTGGTGAGCGTGTGGCGCGGGCAGACTGGCATAGCATGTGGTTGTCGCTCAGTTGCGGCGAAACTCGTGAGATCCCCGCCGAAAACTTCTGGTCGCCACACAATCGCGCACATGCTGAGTCGCAAGGCGGCAAGGCAAAGGTTCTGCCAAGCATCACCATGAAGACCGCAACCGGTGAAATCCTGATGGGTTGGCTTGCAAGCCAACCTGACATGCTCGCAGAAGATTGGATCATTGTGGAGTAACCAGACATGACCAGCATTAAAAAAGCAATTGTTTTAGCCCTCGCCTATACCGCGACTCGCACTATTCGACACAACGGCGAGCGCTACCAAGACGGCGACTTGATCAACCTCGATGACCGCTTTGCAAAACCGCTGCTTGAGTGTGGCGCGGTGGTTGTCGATGCCAAGGCGCTGGCAGCGCGTGCAGCCCTAGACAATCAGGCAGACCTAGAGCAGCAGGCGCTTGAAGCGGAGCGCCGTGCCAAGGCCGAAGCAGATGCACTGGCCAAAGCCGAGGCTGAACGTGCCGAGCGTGAGGCGCAGCAGGCCAAGGCCGAAGGGCAGTCCGAGCAACACACTGAAAGCAAAACCTTGTCTGACCTGACTGTGCCAGAGCTTAAAGCACTGGCGACAGAGCGCAAGATTGACTTTCCATCTCGCGCCACTCGCGCCGATCTGATCGCGCTGTTGGGTGGCTGATATGGCCTATTGTGATCGGGCAGATTTGGTGCGGCGGTTTGGTGAGTCGGAGATCTCTGACTTGCTGGATCGCAACAACGACGCCAGCGACGACGATCAGGCGCTGAGTGCGACGATTGCCGATGCTGACGCGCTCATTGACGGCTATCTGGGCAGTCGTTACAGCACGCCACTGGTGACTGTACCAAATGCAATCCGTGCCATATCGTGCGACATCACGCGCTATTTGCTTTGGGACGACAATGCACCTGCCGAGATCCGCACACGTTATGAGGATGCTCTGGCGCGGCTGAAGGACTATTCCAAGGGCGTCATGGTACTGCCAAATGTACCGCCAGCGGAGGCTAATCCGAGTGGTGGCGTTGATTTTGTCGCTGAAGATCGGGTGTTTAGTCGTGACTCATTGGCTGGGTTCTGATTATGGCCACGTTTCGTTTTGATCTGTCTGGCAATGCGGTAGAGCAACTCGACAAGCTGATTGCTGCAACATCAAACACGCAACCGATCCTCGATGGGATGGGGCGCGTGTTGACCAACTTTATACGTCTGGGCTTCAAAACTTCCCGCAGTCCTTGGGGCGAGCCTTGGCAGCCGCTCAAATACCGCCAAGGCCAGCCACTGCGCGACACAGGACGTTTTCAAGCATCGATCACTCACATTGTCCAAAGCGAAACAGTTGAGATCGGAACCAACATTCAAAAGTACCCACCAATTCACCAGTTCGGCGGCGTCATCACTCCCAAGGTCGCTAAGTCGCTGCGCTTTGTGGTCGGCGGTCAAGTCGTGTTTGCCAAGTCCGTCACCATCCCATCGCGGCCTTGGCTGCCGATTACAGCAGGCGGCATGGTCAGCTTGCCAGCGGCTTGGGAGCAGGCAGTGATTAATGACGTTAGAGCCAAGCTGGAGCAGTTGTTATGAGTTTCTTTGAAGACATCGAGCAGGCGATTGTGACGCGGCTGGAAGACAAGCTATCTGACTTAAACCCAAAGCCAAAGATCGGGCGCGGTCGTGATTTGGGCGGTGTCAAGGAGCGGTCGCAGGGTGATCTAAGGGTCATTGTTGCTTACGCTGGGATTATCGGAGTGCAAGAGCAAGCCCCGACCATCCCGCATATTGCGACCATCACACAGTCATACATTGTGTGGGTTGTTGCGAGATCGGCTAAAGGGCATGGCACGCAGGACGGCACAAAAGAGTTGGCCGACCCAGTGTTAATGCGGGTGCTTGAGGCGTTGATGGGCTGTCGAGTAATCAAAGGTCAGGAGCCATTGCGTTTGTCGCCAAGCACTGTTGAGCCTGTTTACGCAGATGGTTTTGGCTATTTTGCACTTGAATTTAATCACCGCAAAACTGTACGCGGTGGCACATAGAGGGTAAGGGTATGGGTGTTGAAGCTGGTGATTTTAGTTATTTAGGCGTGGGCAAAGTGTATTTGCGCGAAAAGGGCGCAGCCGCACCACGTCTGCATATTGGCAACGTGTCTGTGTTGAACTTTGGTGTCACTGAAGACGTCAAAGAGCAGCGTGATTATACCGCTGTTGGTGGCGGCACAGTCGCTGAGGTGCGCCGCATTAGTGCGGTTGAGTGCGGTATGACGCTGCATGACCTCGACAAAGACAACCTAGCGCGGGCGTTTTTTGGTACAGCCAGTGAGCTTGGTACCGAGGCCGTTGCTGGCGAAGTGCAATTGGGCTATGTCGGTGGCTTTACACCAACCGATAAGCCGATTGATGCAACTGCAACAGTCACGGTTGCGATGGGCGCAACTACGTTCGTGCTCGGTACGGACTACACCGTATCCAGCGGTGGTATCACCATCCTAGAAGATGGTGACATTGAAGATGGTGACGCGCTGGAGATCAGCTACACCACGCTTGATCACCAGACCATGGAAGCTATCACCACGTTTGCTAAAGAGTACGAGCTGTACTTCGAAGGTCTGAACGAGGCCAAGTCTGGCCGTGCTGTCAACGTCGCTGCCCACCGCATTAAGTTCGGTGCAACGCAGGTGCTGGATCTGATCAACGAAGATTTTGCCAGCTTTGAGGTCAAGGGCAAGCTGCTGCGTGACAACACTAAGCAAGGCGTGGGCGTGTCTAAATACTTCAAGGTACAAATTGTCTTGGGGGAGTAACGGCAGGTGATCTGCCGCCACCTGATGTTTTCGTACTCGCCGTCGAACCAGACGGCGT
>JAYXXU010000402.1:0-4024 GCA_036019135.1 Pseudomonadota bacterium
AAATACGATAATCAGCGCAAAAATAAACGCAATCGCAATGATGGCTGGAATTAACCACTGCAGGTTTTGCATGTACGACGTTCTCCTAATCTTCGATAGACACTTGTTGCAGTTCGCCTGAGAGGAATTCCGCTTCGGGCACAACCCAGTACAGATTCTTTTCGGCAATATATTCAACAAAAATGGCTTTGTTGCCGCGCGGGATGGGGGTGTTACTGCGTACTTGTAAGATCAGATGTGCGCCGTCTAAGGTCGCTTCGGCACGGCCATCATGTTCATTGGCAGATGGTGATAAAATGGTGCAAGCACAGCCCAGTAGCCGAGTATTGGTCGGCTGATAGCTGGCCTTGGCAAATAGTGAGGCAAAAGGACGGAGCAACAGTGCGGTCAGCAGTAGCCCTGTGAATAAAGCAACAGGCAACAATACAATGCCGACCACGATGCCAATAATGCCTTGCAGCCATGTGCCAAATAACACCTCAATCGAGTAGCTAGTGAGCCATGCGAATAAAACCGTGAGGGTGATCAGCATCGGTAGAGGGACACCTTTAAGCCCCAACGTGGTCATTAGGCCACCGAGATTGAGCCAGCTATCGCCTGCATCGGCGTCTAGATCAATGTCACTACCCAACATGCCTGTCAGTGAGACTAATAAGTACAATCCTGCAACACCGAGTAAGACAGTGAAAATCAGGGTCGGAAATGACAGAATGGTGGCCAAAAAAATGTTCATTACTGTTCCTGCGGTTCTGCCGCGCTATCCATTTTTGTCTGTATCCAAATGGTGTAGATTTGATCCATTCAATACAGTGTCTTGCGACGCTTGAGCACCACACGTAGGGTTTGGATCATTCCACGATTCATACGGGTTATAGCTTATCAGGCAATGGTTTGGCAAGTTGCTATCTGGTCGAGATTCCACAGATTTTTTTGTAAAAGGATCTGTACGATCCGCGGGTCACTGCGGCTGTATCGGTTGATACGCACGTAAAAACATCGCGACATTATCGCGCACCATCTCGGCGTCTTCGTCTGCGCTAGGATGGCCAAGGTTTAACAAGGTGCGTAAGTGTTGACGACCTAAAAACATGGATAAAAACTGGTCAGCGGCGCGTTGCGGATTGCTGACCTGTAGTAGGCCGCGCTCATCTGCCAAGCTGAGGTAGCGTTTAACTTGCGCATTGAGCCGTAGACAACCTTGTTCATAAAAACTTTGGCAGACGTCGGGGTGTTGATTGGCACTGGCGATCATGACGCGATGAATCGACAGGACTTCTTCGTCTCGCATCAGTGCCAAAAAATGCGCACCCAATTCACTGAGCGTCTGTTGTGGGTCGGGCAGTGGGTTGGCGTGTTTTTGATAAAATGTTGCAAACTCAAATACCTGATCGGTACGGGTTGCGACGCAGGTTTCAAATAAGGCTTCTTTGGTCGGAAAGTAATTATAAATGGTCATTTTGGAGATGCCAGAGGCTTTGGCAATTGCTTCCATACTGGTCGCAGCAAACCCAAATTCCAAAAACTGATGATTGGCGGCTTCAAGCACCCGCCGCATCCGCTCAGGATCACGGGGGCGACCGCGTTTGGGTTGCAGTTCATCAGATGGCGTATTCATATACTTGACAGTCCAGTAAAGCAATCTACAATTTCGATACGACCTAGTATAGTAAATGAGCCCGTTATGGACAATTCGTGCAGGGGAATAACAGTGCCGCATCAGACCAAAGGTCAAACGGTCAAACGGTCAGTCTGGTTGCCACTGTTGTTGGGGGTAGGCGTTGTGGCAGGATGCCAAAGTGTGCCGCAGCCAAAGTCGCCACAGGTTGCGCTAACGCCAGCATTCCAGAACGCGCCTGATGCCACCGCCCAACCACTTGACCCACAATGGTGGCAGCAGTTTGGTGATGCCCGATTGACCGAATTGGTGGTATTGGCGGCTCAAAACAACCAAGATATTGCTATCGCAGCGTTGCGCTTACGCCAAGCGCAAGCAGGACTGAGTGCCACACAAGCCCAGCGCTTGCCCAGTGTGGCCGCCGTCGGTTCATTGTCTAAGAGCCAAAGCGATTTGCCAGCCGCAGTGAAGCAAGGCCAGCCAGACACCACTGCCCGCCGTGCCGCCTTGAATCTCAATTGGGATCTGGACGTGTTTGGGGCAAATCGGGCAGCGCGTGACGCGGCCAACTTTGATGCACAGGCGGCGGAGTTGGGGGTTGCAGGGGTGCAATTATGGGTGGTCAGTGATGTGGTGCGACAATACATCCTATGGCAATCCACAGCAGAGCGCTTGCGGTTGTTGACCTCATTGCGCGATATCCAGCAACAGACTTTGCGCCTCACTGAGCGGCGCTATCAAGAAGGTCTGGCGAGTCAGTTTGAGTTGAGCTTGGCGCAGGCAGAGGTTAGTCAGTTGACGGCTCAGTTGCCGATGTTGTCCAGCCTATTACAGGTGACTGCCAATCGGTTGTCGATTCTGACGGGTCAAAATCCCAGTCTGATGACGGTGCAGCTCCAAGCACGCCCGGTCGATCAATGGCCACAACAGTTGACGGTACACGCAGGTCAGCCCGTGACGTTGTTGCAGCGACGCCCCGATGTGCAGGCGGCCGAGCGTCAATTGCGAGCGGCCAGTGCCACGCTAGCTGCGGCACAAGCGGATCGTTTTCCTCGTTTGATGCTCAGTGCTGTGTGGGGGCAACAAAAGCTCACCTTAAATGGCCTTGGTCTGGCTGCCTCACCCTATAGCAATGCAGCTTTGGCGTTTAGTCAGCCGTTGCTCAATCGGCGTGCGATCCATGCCAACATTGTTGCCAAAACTGCCGCTGAACAAATCGCCCTACTGAACTATGAAAAAGCCATTCTGACCGCCTTGGAGCAGGTCGAAAATAGCTTGGCAGCCCAGCATCATGAGCAACAGCGGCTGACACAGTTACAACACACCGTACAGACCCGCCAACAGTCACGGCGACATGCCGAGTCCTTGTATCGAGAAGGACTGACAGGATTGTTGCCACTCTTGGATGTGCAGCGCAGCGTGGTTGCGGCTGAGTTGTCGAGTCTGGAGAGTCATAGCCAGCGCTGGTTGAATGCGGTCAATCTGTATCAGGCGCTCGGTGGTGGTTGGCAACTGCCTGAGCCCAATCTGCGGGATCAGCCATCGACGCATCCAACCCTCAGTCAACCTGTAGCCCCTCAATCATCCGCGACCCGTTCAGTGCTTGGAGCGCCTTAATCATGTCTAACTATCTGATGCATCATGCTGTGTTATCCATTCACCGATCGACTGTACAGCCACACGTGTTACGGGTGGGATTGTGGGGATTGCTGAGCCTATCGGTCTTGCTATTGATCGGCTGTCAGCCAACCACAACCCCAGTTGCCGTACCACCACAACCTGTCTTAGTGACGGTGGTACAACAACAATCGACCCACACAGCGCGGCAGTTTAGTGCAGTGGTGGAGGCGCGAGATGAAACCCGTTTGGGTTTTCGGGCAGCAGGTAAGGTCACTGATCGCCGTGTAGACGTAGGTCAGCAAGTCAGTGCGGGTGAGGTGTTGGCAACCTTAGATCCGAATGATTATGCATTGGCCGTCACGGCTGCCGCTGATCAGTTGCGTGCAGCACAAGTCGATGCACAGCAGCAACGCACCGATGCCGCACGTTTGGCACGCTTGCTCAAAGATGGCTCGGTGGGGCAAGCCGATGTAGAGCGACAGCGCGCACGGGCTGAAGCTGCCGAAGCCTTGCAAGCACAAGCCGCTAGTCAGTTGGCATTGGCCAAAAATCGGGTCGGCTATACAGCATTGGCCGCGCCATTTGCTGGGGTCGTTACGGCAGTGCAGTTTGAGACAGGGCAGGTGGTGGCAGAAGGGCAGCCTGTGGTGACATTGGCCAAGCAAGGCAATCTGGATGTGGTGGTGGATCTACCTGAGCATGTGGTCGCAGGTTTGGCACAGCAGCGTGCCAGTGTTAAACCTTGGAATGAGTCGGCTGAGCCAATTGCGGTGCAGTTGCGTGAGCTCG
>JAYXXU010000403.1:0-3208 GCA_036019135.1 Pseudomonadota bacterium
ATTAGTTTGCAAATGATGGATGGTCAGCGTTGTCAGCTGAAGTCAGGTAGCAGTCGTTTTATTTTATGAGCGTTTCCGGCCGCCCATTTTACCATGGGTGGTGTGGCGACCCAACGCGCCCAAATACCGGTGGCTCAAAACACCCTAAAAAAATTACTTGATAAGACTGCCTTTGCAATGGCGGTACAGGATGTTCGTTTTTATCTGACGGGGATGCTGTTTGAGGCCGAGCAAGGCTTACTTCGCACCGTAACCACGGATGGCCATCGTTTGGCGCTGTCTGAGGCCGTAGCGCAGTTGGATGCCAGCAATGCCAATACCGTTCAAGCGATTGTGCCGCGCAAGGGGATCATGGAGCTACAGCGCTTGCTGTCTGTCGAGGACAGTGAGTTGGACATTTTGGTTGGGCGTGAGTTTTTGAGTGTGACGTTACAACCGACCAATCCTGATTTACCCATTGAGATTCGTTTTACCAGTAAATTGATTGATGGCAAGTTTCCTGATTATCGGCGCGTTCTACCCCGCAATGGTACTAAGATCGTTCAAGTGGATTTGGCGGCCTTTCGCCAGACCTTGCAGCGAGTATCCATTTTGAGCAATGAAAAATTACGCGGCGTGTTTTTGACTTTCAAGTCTGGAGAGATGCGTTTGCGAGCGAACAACCCAGAGCAGGATGAGGCGGTCGAAGATTTGTCGATTGACTATCAAGGCGATGAGCTGGAAATGTCATTTAATTCACAATATCTATTGGATGTGATGAATGCTCTAGAAGGCGAGCATATTCAATTGACCTTGTCGGAGGCCAATGCCTCTGCCCTATTACAAGATCCTTTGATCCAAGAAAGCCTGTACGTTGTGATGCCGATGCGGGTATAGGGAATGCCGATTGAGCGACTGCATGTTGAGCGAATTCGCAATCTGGGCTGTGTCCAGTTGGAAGGTTTGCAGTCGTTCAATGTGATCTATGGTCATAATGGCAGTGGTAAAAGTTCAATTTTAGAGGCCATTCATCTGCTGGCGACAGGCCGCTCATTTCGCTCGCATACTTTACGACAAGTGATTCAGCATGGTCAGCGTGATGCATTGATTCTGGCACAAATTGATGATGATCGCATTGGCGTACTCAAACAATTAAATGCAGAGCCTATTCTAAAGCTGAATGGCAATTTGCTGGAAAGCCAAAGCGAGCTGGCACGAAGACTGCCCGTCCAGTTGATTGATCCTGAATCGATGAGTTTATTAGATTCGGGGAGTCAGCCACGACGGCAGTTGTTGGACTGGCTGATGTTTCATGTCGAACCGAGTTTTCATGTGGAGTGGTTACGCTACCAGCGTGCCTTGCGTCAGCGCAATGCCAGTCTAAAATCACCCAACAGCAGTACATTGCTTCAGCCTTGGAACCAAGCATTAGATCAGCATGGGATGCGGCTACACCAACTAAGATTGTCAGTGATGGCAGAATGGCTGCCGATCTTTCAGCAGCAGTTGGCACAACTGTTGCCACAGCTTGATATTCAGATGCAATACCATGCAGGGTTCGATCTTGTGCAAGGGTTGATGGCTGATCTACAACAACATCAAGTGCGTGATCAAATGCGTGGGCATACCAGCGTTGGTGCGCATCGAGCGGATTTGAGTTTTAAGACTACTCTGGGGCGCGCAGAGCAGGTGTTATCGCGTGGCCAAAAAAAACTGCTTATCCTCGGTCTTCGCTTGTCGCAGCTTTGTTTACTGCATCAGCGCCAGCAGTCAACTGTGGTATTATTAGACGATATGACGGCAGAGCTGGATGAAGCCGCACAGCAGCGTTTGCTGAGCGTATTACGCGATCTAAACAGCCAAGTTTTTTTGACGACACTTGCCCCGACAGTTTTGGATCGACAGTTTCAGACGTTATTGATCCAGCCTGAGATGTTTCACGTGGAACATGGACAAGTTTCAACACCTGTGTGCTGAGTCGATGTGAATGTACATCTCTTTCGTCGCGGTCGCCCGACCGATCTTCATCTGTTTTTGTTAGGGAGATTCCATGAGTTCCGATATGCAAGATGCTGACTCAACGTTGCAAGGTGCAGACGTTGCACCAACTTATGACTCCTCCAGTATTAAGGTGTTGCGAGGGCTAGATGCGGTTCGTAAGCGGCCAGGCATGTACATTGGTGATACTGACGATGGAACAGGTCTCCACCATATGGTATTCGAGGTGGTTGATAACTCGATTGATGAAGCGCTTGCGGGACATTGTGATGAGATTCTTGTCAAAATCCATACTGATGGCTCGGTCAGTGTGCGTGACAATGGTCGCGGTATTCCTGTTGATATTCACCCCGAAGAGGGTGTCTCAGCCGCAGAAGTGATTCTGACCATCCTGCATGCAGGTGGTAAATTCGATGACAACAGCTATAAAGTCTCTGGCGGTTTGCACGGTGTCGGGGTCTCGGTGGTGAATGCACTATCAAGCAAGCTGACACTGAATATTCGCCGCGGTGGTTTTTTGTATGAGCAAAGCTACCAGCATGGTGTGCCTGACTATCCATTGCGTCAGGTCAAGCCGATTGAGGGTAGTGGTACAGAATTGCGCTTTTGGCCAAGTCACGAGACGTTTACGCAGACCGAATTCCATGCAGAAATTTTGGTGCGTCGTCTGCGGGAATTGTCCTTCCTGAATGCTGGGGTGCGAATTGTTGTACAAGATGAGCGTACCAATGCTGAGCATGTGTTTGATAGCGAAGGCGGCTTGGCAGAGTTTGTCAAATACATCAATGTAGGCAAACATCCCTTAAATGATATTTTTCATTTTTCGGTGCAAGGCGATCATGGTATTGGAGTGGAAGTAGCGCTGCAATGGAATGACAGCTATCAAGAAAACGTGCATTGCTTTACCAATAATATTCCACAAAAAGACGGCGGCACGCATATGGCGGGCTTTCGTGCTGCGTTGACGCGCGGTTTGAACAGCTATCTCGAAAGTGAAAACCTGCTGAAAAAAGAGAAGGTCGCCATCACAGGCGATGATGCTCGTGAAGGCTTGACGGCGATTGTGTCGGTCAAAGTGCCTGATCCGAAGTTTTCGAGTCAGACCAAAGAAAAGCTTGTCTCAAGTGAAGTGAAGGCAGTGGTTGAATCCGCCATGGGTCGTGAGTTTTCGACCTTTTTGCTAGAAAAACCGCAGGCAGCCAAAGCGATTGCTGGCAAGATTATTGATGCT
>JAYXXU010000404.1:0-3208 GCA_036019135.1 Pseudomonadota bacterium
GAGATGCATGAAAAATTATTACCCTTGTGCCAATTGGTTGAAAAAGCGATAGGTTTTTATCCCAATAATTGTTTATTAAATTATTACCCAGATGGCGAATCGAGTATGGGGCTTCATTCGGATGCGACTGAGGAGTTGCAGGCAGGCACGGGCGTTGTGATTATTTCTTTGGGCGCGGAACGAGTGATTGCTTTCCGAAACAAAGCAAACAAAGCGGTTGAGCATCACTATAGGATGAAAAGTGGTGGTTTTCTGTACATGGATCAACAAGTACAATACGAGTGGCTGCACGCCATACCCAAACAGCAACATGCAGCAGCGCGAATGAGTTTGACGTTTAGATTGATTAACACGGGTTAAAACGTAACCTGATCACAGCACCTTAATCTGTTGCCCTGCAAAACTCACTACCTGACCGCTGATGATTTTACAGCGTTTACGGGTTTCGGTCTGCCCATCAACCTTGACCAAACCCTGCTCAATTGCGGCTTTGGCAGCGCCGCCACTGTCGCACCAGCCTTCAAGTTTTAACAAATCACACAGTGCCACATGCGCATGATCTTGTAGCTCAAACTGTCCCATACGTACTTGCCTCGCCATTCGGAATATATAGCAGTATAAAGCAAATTAATCAGCAAACTGCATACAGTAACTTGCTATGAGCTAGCGCAACACCTTGGCTATACTGCTAAGATTCTGATGACGGTGATGTTGGATATGCGTGTTTTAGTGATTATGGATCCGATTGAGCGGATCAACCTAAAAAAAGACTCTACGATAGCCATGCTCTGGGCAGCAGCACGGCGTGGCCACAGCTTGAGCTATGCTGAGCAACATGATTTATTTATTGATCAGGGCAAGGCATTCGGTCAAATCGCACCGTTGCAGGTCTTTGAAGGAACAGCAGATTATTATCAGTTGGGTCAACGTCAGACCGAATCACTAGCCAGTTATGATGTGATCTTGATGCGTAAAGATCCACCATTTGACATGAATTTTGTTTACACCACTTATATCTTGGAGCAAGCCGAGCGTGAGGGTGCGTGGGTGGTCAATAAGCCGCAGAGCTTGCGCGATTGCAATGAAAAGCTATTTGCGACCCAGTTTCCCGAGCTGATGGTGCCAACGCGTGTGACCAGTAATGCGTCGCTGATTCGGGCGTTTTTGGCTGAACATGACGATATTATTGTTAAGCCATTGGATGGTATGGGCGGCTCGGGAATTTTTCGCTTGCAGACAGGCAGCCCCAACATTGGTGCAACTTTGGAGATGCTGACTGACTTGGGACGCCAGCCGATTATGGCGCAACGCTATATCCCTGACATCGTGGATGGTGACAAACGTATTTTGATGGTCAATGGTGAGCCGATTCCGTACTGTCTTGCACGTATTCCACCGCAGGGTGAAACCCGTGGCAATCTGGCAGCAGGTGGGCGTGGAGAGGCGCGGCCACTGACTGAGCAAGACCGTGCGATTGCGGCCAAGGTTGGTCCTGTGTTACGTGAAAAAGGACTGGTTTTTGTGGGTTTGGATGTGATTGGGGGGTATGTCACTGAGATTAATGTGACCAGTCCCACGTGTATCCGTGAGATTGATGCGCAGTTTGGGACATCGATTGCTGACTCCTTATTTGAGGTATTAGAACAACATATCCTTGCTTGAGTGTGAGGATGTTCTGTCCTAGGCTGGGTGTCATGTAGTCCAATTGAGTTGAGTGGAGTTGAGCCATGCGTTATTTGCTACCTGTTGTGCTGTTATGTGTGGTGAGCCCAACGCTATCTGCCAAGACGATATTGGTCAGTGGGAGCATGACGCTTGATCCCAAAAAGACGTATACCAAAACCGAATTTCAGATCCGTCAAAGTGATACGATTCTCGACTGCCAAGGTGCGTTAATTGATGGCCAAAATAAGGTTAAAACTGGCCTGCGCATTGTCAGCGATGGCAAAACACCGTTACGCAATGTGACAGTAAAAAACTGCAATTTTAAAAACTTCAGCAGCTCGGGGATTCGAATTTATTGGAAAGGCAATGATACGCTCAAACTTAAGCATAGTATGGCGGAGCGCTATCGGCTTGCTCCCCAACAGATTAAGCTGCTCAATATTACGGTGGAAGATACTGCTAAATCATCCGTGTATGTGGATGATTATGTCAGTGATGTGTTGATTGATGGCTTAACCGTACGTCGCTCAGGCGCTCTGGGCTTATATTTGGAGCATCATTCTCGGCGTACTACAGTTCAAAATTCATTATTTGAGCAAAATGGTTATCGTGGTGGTAAACCTGCCCGAGAAGGCTTGGCCATTGATGCGTCCATGCACAATGTGATTCGCAATAATACATTTAAAGGAAATGCTCAGGGCGGAATTTTTCTCTATAAAAACTGTGGTGAGCGCTTCTCGACTGGCAAGTCAGTACTGCGGACGCAACAAGCTTCTTATAATGTGATTGAAGGCAATACCTTTATTGATATGCCACGAGGCGTTTGGTTGGCCTCTCGCCAAAGCAAGAATTTATCTAAATGGGATTGTGGTGATCCATCATTGGATGATGGGGTGCATTATCAAGACTATGCCCGTCACAATACGATTCGTAATAATCGTTTTTGTGGCATCCCAAAGCCCGTGATCGTTGAGGATAATCACAACACGATTACCGATAATCGCTATGATCGTGTACAACGTGGTTTTGCTGAAGTGACTCGTCCGCCGCGTGAAAAGCTGCTGAATCAACCAGTGATTGGCACGGTCTTAAAAAATAACCAAGCCGATGATCGTGCGTGTCAGCTTTGATCATTGTGGGGTTGACACAAAGAATTCATCTGATTTTTATTTATGAATAACATGTGGTTGGGTTCTATTGTGCCGCGGCAAGCTGATTTGGATTGATCGTCACTGTACAGGCTATTCGGTTTTTCATATATTCGGATTTCCATATATGAAAAGGCGGTTGGTGATGTCAACTCAGCAAAAAACAGTCTTGTTTGTTTGTTCAGGTAATGCAGCGCGCTCGCAGATGGCAGAGGCAATTTTGCGCTCGCAAGATTCTGTACGCTTTCAAGCATTCAGTGCAGGCACACAGCCGCGTGATGCATTAGATCCGCGTACGGTACAAGTGCTTGAAAAAATGAATCTCAGCACAGAAGGACTGTACCCCAAGTCCTTGGCACATTTTGCAGACCAAACCTTTGATTTTATAATTACCC
>JAYXXU010000405.1:0-2574 GCA_036019135.1 Pseudomonadota bacterium
AAAACGGGAAAAAACCGTATTGCAAAACAACATCATCTCTGACGATGCTAGCGATGTGCCGTAACGCTGTCAAAATTTATCGTCACATCTTCGCTTCAGCCTTTGATCTCAGGAAACAGCCATGAAAACACTGCTCTTGCTGACCGCTCCGCCAACCACACGTCTGGCATGGCACAGTGTGGCACTTGCTCAACAACTCTTGCAGCAAGGCGCATCAGTTCAGGTGTTTTTTTATCAGGATGCAGTAAGTATCGCCAATCGTCTATGCTGGCGTCCTGCTGATGAGCCTTCACTGGCCGCTGCATGGCGCGCGCTACACATCGAACTACCTGTCTGTGTCAGTGCTGCATTATTGCGAGGGGTCAGCGACCATGACAATGCCACACGGCATGGACTATCCACAGATAATCTGGCCGAAGGGTTTCGCCTCACAGGATTGGGCGAACTGGCCGAACAGGTATTGAATGCGGATCGCGTCATTCATCTGTAGCCAAATCATTCATCTGTCACAATGAGTGCGTAAAAATGACCGATTCTTCATCCCGCGTGCTGGTATTCTTAACCCAGAGTGCCCTCTCTGGACAAACGCTGTACGAAGCAATTGCCGCAATTATGGTCATGGCGACCTATGGTCAAGTGGTTCAAGTGGCTTTTTGTCAGGATGCGATTGATAGTTTAAATGCTCAGGCCACGGATCAGGCGCATGGCCAGCAGCCGTTTAAGTCGGTACAGGCAATGATTGAGAGTTTTGAGTTTTATGACTTATTGCCCGTTTGGGTCTGTGCCGAACGGCTCCCGAACCGCCCGATAGTTGATTGTATCTGTATGCCCATGCACCAAATCAATACCCAACAATTTAAGGCCGTTTTAACATGGTAACATCCAACGAGGCGACCCTACATCTGTTGGTTGCACCACAGCAACAGTGGTCAACACTGTTACGCAACCTGCAACAGGTCTGGCAATCTGACGATCAATTGATTTTGATGGCACAAGCCATTCATGGATGGCAAGATCCTGCCCTGACCACCTTGGCTGACACGCACGCCATCGGGATTTATCAGGCCGATGCCGAACAACTCGCCCTTCCCGAACAACTACCACAACACCTACAATATGTCTCGACTGCGCTATGGGCAACTTGGGTGTTGAGTTTTCCACGCAGTATCACGTGGCGTTGAGCAAAGGCAGCGATTACCCCTATGAATGCAACTGCTTTACCTGATCTGGATGCCGATGGTCATCTGGTGAATCATCTCGACTGGACACCTGATGTTGCACAATCCATGGCGCGACAAGATGGATTACAGTTAACGCAGCAGCATCTACAGATTCTGTTAGCCGTTCGCAAGTTTTATGTACGATTTGAGCATGCACCAGCAACCCGCCCATTGATTCGTTTTTTGGTCAAAGAGTTAGGGGATCACATTAGTAATGCACAATTAATGGCAGACTTTCAAACAGGACTGGTTGCCAGAACGCTGAGTCGACTGGCGGGTCTACCTAAGCCCGCCAACTGCTTATAATTTATAATAGAGTTGCCCACTCTTGCTAAACTCACTATAGATCCTAATCACCTAAATTTAACGTACTTGATCTGCATGCAAAAATGCAGGGATCAATGCCGTTAGTGCCAATCGAATATCAGGACGTTCGTTAATCAATTGATGTGAGCCTTCCTCCAGCATCAACAGGGTCTGTAGGCGACACTTGCGGCGGATGAATTCGACGTTATAGCGCCAATCAACCGTTTGATCGCGCGCACCCTGCGCCACCCAAACAGGCACACGGCAGCGCGGTTGCTCCTCAATCCATTTCATCCAACGACTGAGTGCCATAATCCACTCCATCCCCATCGTGCGCGGCTGTAAGGGGTCAAACTTACGCACAAACCTTAAAAAATCAGGATTGTGATTATTACGACGAAACGCTCGTGGTACTTCACGGGTCAGGCGACTGATAATCGACAGACCAAGCGGGTTATGCCACCACGAGGTCTTGTTCGGACGAACCAACGGTGACAACAATAAAGCGCGATCAATCATCAATGGCTGACGGCGACCACTGCGTCGCAAAATATGATCTAGCCAAATCGCCCCACCCGTACTTTGTCCAATCCCTAACCAAGGCTTCGGCAGTTTTTCGGCAGGTTGACTGGCTGACCAAGCCCACAAATCATTCAAAACCTGCTGATACACAGCAAACTCACGAATACTGGCTGCTGCACCACTCGACAGGCCATGACCAGGCAGATCAAACGTCACCACCGCGAACTGCTCCAACAGCAACTCGTTGATCATCGGCTGATAAATCGCACTATGTTCCAGATAGCCATGAATCAAAAAGACAGTACCCACACATACGGACTGTGGCCGAAACACCTGTACATGCACCCGATGCTCTGCCGCGGCCAAATATCCCTGATCATACAAAGCATTCAACCGATCCAAACCATATAATGCCCGATAGCCTGCCAACTCAATTGGCAATGGCGTGGTGCTATCCAAGGCCAAAGGCAACAATAGTTGTGGCGTGCGCACTGTATCGGGTGCAGGCAACTGTGTCTCTCGCAAC
>JAYXXU010000406.1:0-9940 GCA_036019135.1 Pseudomonadota bacterium
TTAATTTACTCAATAACCCGAATATTAAGATTCCTGAGTTTAGTGATGACCGCACCATCCAAGAGCTGGTGCTGAACGATTACTTAAGCCGTGTACATGCTAATGCCAAACTGATTGAACAACGACAAGTCCGCAGTCGATTGGGTGCATCGCTGTATGCGGTGCTGGAGCCCTCTACGACCAATCGACCTGAATATCTGGGCTATCTAGTGTCGCGTCGCGGCAACTTTGCCTATGTGATACAACATCTCCAAACTAGCTATCGCGCCAAAGAAATGCAAGTACTCTTGGCTACCGTTGCTGGAGAAATCAACATCCCCAGTATGCCGCCGCCACACGTTGAGCGCGAACATAGTGACCTACCGCTATTCGTTGACTTAAAGAATAGCACCGCCGAACAACTCGCCGAATGGAAAAAGGTCGCACGCTGTACATGAGTTCACCCACAACACCTGTTTTTTCTGCACAGCTCCTAATGCCCCAATATTGGGGCATTTGGCTGGCGATTTTTATCCTATTGCCGATGGCATTTTTGCCTTGGCGTATTCAATATCGACTGGGCTGCTGGCTTGGCAATCTGATCTGGCGATTCGGCAAACGGCGGCGACACGACACATTGACCAATCTGGCACTGTGCTTTCCCGAAAAATCAGCCGAAGCGCGGTTGCGCATGTCTCAAGAAGTGTTTCAGCATGCAGGGGTCGGTGTATTTGAAAGCCTGAGTGCATGGCTGAGACCGCAAAAATTCCAACGCAAAGTCACCATCAGTGGCCTACACCATATTGTAGAGGCGCAACAAAACAATCAGAGCATCTTATTATTAGGTGCGCACTACACCATGCTCGACCTAGGTGGGCTAATCTGTAGCTGGTTTTTTAAGGCAGACATGGTCTATCGACCACAAAACAATCCTGTGCTGGAGTGGCTGATCTATCGCTTACGCGAACCCATTTATGCACGACAAATCGACCACGATGATATACGCAAGCTGGTGCGCGCGCTTAAAGACAAGCATGTTGTGTGGTATACCCCCGATCAAGACTTTGGCCTAAAACAAGGTATCATGGCCGACTTTTTTGGCGTGCCTGCAGCCACGCTAACCGCGCAACGCCGCCTTGCTCGCATGGATCAATCACGGGTGATGGCCATTCATTTTTATCGCCAAGATGACCGTCGACCGCACTATCACATCACCATTACCCCACCGCTCGATCACTATCCCTCCGATGACGAGGTCGCAGATGCCAATCGTGTCAATCAACTACTCGAAGGGCTAATTCGAATTGCACCCACGCAATACATGTGGTTTCATCGCCGCTTTAAAACCCGCCCTGAGGGGATGGAAAAAGTGTACTGATGAAAGTCATTCAACTACTGCCTGAACTCAATAGTGGTGGGGTTGAACGGGGCACGCTTGAAATTGCTAAAGCACTGGTACAGCAAGGCCATCAGTCTGTGGTGATTTCAAATGGCGGGCGCATGGTCAAGCAGCTTGGGGCGGAAGGCTCACAGCACATTACCTTGCCAATTCACCGCAAATCTCTGGCCAGCCTGTGGCAGATTCGCCCACTTCGTCGCATCCTACGTGAACAACATGCTGATCTGATTCATGTGCGCTCGCGTGTGCCTGCATGGCTGACTCACTTTGCGCGCTGCGGCATGCCTGTCGCACAACGGCCACGCTTGGTCAGCACGGTACATGGCTTTTATTCAGTCAATCGCTATAGCCAGATCATGACCAGTGGTGAACGGGTGATTGCGGTTTCTGATAGCGTGGTGGACTACATCCACACGCACTATCCGCACTGTCCACCTGATCGGATTGTACGGATCTATCGTGGCATTGATCCGAATGCTTTTCCACATGGCTATCGGCCACCTGCGGCATGGTGGCAATGTGTCTATGCTGCGTACCCAGAGCTTGAACATAAAACATGGCTAACCTTGGCAGGCCGCATTACCCGTCTTAAAGGCCATGACACCCTGATTCGTTTAGCAAACTCTCTACTACAACACATCCCAGATCTACACATCGTGATCGTCGGTGGCGCAGATCCCAAAAAACAAGCCTATCTGGATGAGCTCAGCCAACTGGTACAGCATTTGGGTCTACAAGCATATGTCACCTTCGTGGGGCATCGGCAGGATATGCGTGAATGGCTGGCGGCGAGTCAACTGGTATTATCACTCTCAACACAAGCCGAGACGTTTGGGCGTATTGTGTTGGAAGCACTTGCGGTGGGCACAGCCGTCATTGGCTGGGAGCGTGGTGGTGTGGCAGAGATATTGTCGAAACTGTATCCGATTGGGCTCGTACCCGCAGAAGCGACGGAGCAACTTCAACAGCGGATACAGCAGTTGTTACAGCACCCCGTCCGCCCTGATCCTGTTTATGATTTCACACTGGCTCAGATGACGACACAAGAGATTCAGCTTTATCAACAACTGATCAGTTCATTTCGTTGAAAAGCACATTTAAGATAAAACACAACCCGAGCGTCAACATCCTGTTGGCTCGGGTTAGCGTGGGGCTGTGTTTCTTTGTTTTTATTGCCTGATATCCATTTCAATTGTCCACTCCATGACATTTTCCCATCAGCACTTGGTCAATCCGTGTAGGCCTCATCCTTGCCTCATTCCGTCTGCTGATGGTTGTATTATGTCGAACTAATGTCCGACAAGACAGCCGAATAACCACACAATACATGTAAGCAAATACTTACAAAAACAATCAGATCATTGATTTATATCACATAAATTAAAAGTCTCATTTTTACCCATCCAAAAGAATACTGTCTAACAATACTAGGACTTTTGATCACTCATGCGTGCGCATTGATGCTCCCTAAAACACCAATAGATCCTAGATTGGATCTGCAAAATGCTGTGGATGCTCCTCACGTGCCTGTGTCACCCCGTCTTCAATCCGCTCTGCCGCTTCTTTTTCATCGGCAGCACTGGATTCAACCTCATCCTGTAACTCATCCATCTTGGGATCAAAATGTAAACGTGTCAGCACAGGAAAATGATCCGACCCCACACTCGGCAGACGCCGCATGTCAATCAACGAAAAATCGGTGCTATGAAACACATGATCCAGTGACCAACGCAGAAATGGATAGTCCACATGAAAGGTATTGACGAACTGTCGCCCCACACGTGGATCTAACAATCCACTAATCCGCTGGAATAAGCGTGTGGTGCGTGACCATGCCACATCGTTTAGATCACCAGCGACAATACAAGTCTGCTCTTTTTTTTCGATATGATCACCAACGATCAGCAGCTCTGCATCACGCAAGGTCGAATCTTTGGCTTCAGTTGGACTAGGCGGTTTGGGGTGCAAACAGTACAACCAAATTTTTTTGCCGCACCGCAACTTGACTTGTGTATGAATCGAAGGAATCTCAGGGCTTAATAAAAACTTCACCTCAGGTGCAATCAAGGGCAATCGACTATACAAATGCATGCCATACAAATTATCCAAAGGCACACGTACCACATACGGATAATCAGGCTCAATCACCTGCAAGGCATCCTCCCACACTTGATCTGACTCCAGCGTAATCAGAATATCTGGCTCATGCTGACACACCAGATCAATCAGCGCCTGCTTATTTGGATTCGGAGTCAAGACATTGGAGACCAGCAATGACACTTGATGCTTGGGCTGAATCTCTCGCGCCAGCAATACTTGCTTCGGCCACAGCCGTGTATAAGGCAATACCATTTTGACCTGATAAGCCGTACAGCCAAGTAATGTCAGCAAGCTCATCCAGCGTAGCGTATCCCATGGCGCAGGCCAAAGCAGCAAGCCCAGCGCACTGACAACGGCAATCGCAATAATCTGCAACCGTGGAAAATCAAATCCTCTAAACCACCATTCATTGCGAGGCACCCACGCCATCACAGTAGCGATGACCACCAGCCCCGCCAAAATCTCAAATATGATCAACACCATCCCCTCATCAAACATCAAAAACTACAAGATACTGTCATCAGCCAATACAATCTGACCTGCCTCAACCGCCGCCATAAAAACCGCATAATCGGCCGCGTTTCGGGCAGCATAATCGAGTGCATAGCGTTGGAGGGTCTTAAGTATGCCCTGACCCTGCCCCAGATATCCCATTAATACGTCAGGATTGCCTGCTTTGCCTTGCGCATGTGCCAAGGCGTATCCACAACTGGTCGCATACGCCAATAAATACCCCACGTCCATCTCGGTCAAATCTGCCGACAGCTTCATATCGCGCAGTTGGCGCACATAGAATGGAATCTGTTGGCGGGTATGTGAGGCATAACCCAAAAAAATATCACTGGCTGCTTGTAGCAACTGCTGCCCCTGCACAACCCGTTGCCCATCATGGGCGACCCGCTGTGGCAATAGCGGCGCAAGAATCGACGTACTGGCTTCTTTCATTTGTAGGATCAAAGGCTCTCGATCTGCATCCTCAAACAAAGCGACCGCGCAGCGTGTCCCTACACTGCCTACACCAACAACCTTTAATGCCACATCGGTACAGCGATAACGATCAAACAACACCTGACGATCACTTTTGAGTGTGCTGCGATAGCGTTGAAAAAATGCCTGAACCTGCGTCGAAAACACCTCTTGCGCTTGCGGATGGCGTAACAACGGTGCTTCTTCAATAAACTGCCGCTGCTCCGTGATGGGATCGCGCTCGGTCAGCTTGGGCAAAACCGATGCACTGGTGCGCTTGGGTGCTTTGGCCAAGTGCTGACGGCGTTGCTCTCGTACCGCTGCATCATCAGTATGTGCCAACAGATCCTCAGCCGTGATTTGTTCATACCAAACCTGCAAAGGTGACAGCTTGGTCATCGCCAGCAAATGCTGACGATAGGCATCAAACATCACCTCAATAGCAGCCAGCCCGACTTGATCATCTGCACCAATCTCACGGGCAGCAATCACAAAACTGGTTGCCAGCCGTTTCAAATCCCATTCAAATGGCGCAACGATGGTTTCATCAAAATCATTAATCCCAAACAATAGATGCCGCTCAGGACTGGCAAAACCACCAAAATTCAACAGATGACAGTCACCACAGATTTGCTGAAACAACCCACTATGAGATTCCCATGCCATGTCATACAACATCAGCGCGGGCATTCCCCTAAAGAACGTAAACGGTGACACGCTCATTCGGCGCGCACGCACGGGCAACAAGTCCACCAACCGTCCTTGATTGCTCCATGCATACACCTGTAATGCATCCATGCCTGAAGGGCGCTCAGCCAACTGCCCCAAGCTTCGACGTTTGACCTGTTGACGTTGTGCCTTACCCAAAGCCAAGCCTTCACTAAGCCCTAACCATCGGCCTGCATATTGATGACGGGTTAAATCGATACTGTGCGGTTGCCAAAGTGTCGTTGGCAACACCAGAGTGTGGTTGGACTGACGCAAAGACCACCTCAATCAAAAACATTGAATGCAATAAACAGCACCTAATTAGCATATCTGCATCGTGATACAAGCAGAGTTGTGCAATCCGACTACGACCTCGCAATATCTGACAGACTCAAATGATCGCGCAGAGTCACGAAAAGTCATCTCTAAAAGGTGTTGTCAACGCGCGTGCTTTGTTACACTCGAAGGCTTTGATACATTGATCGGTTTTGGGGATAGCAACATGAACGTGGGTCTGGTCGGCTGGCGCGGTATGGTGGGTTCAGTGCTGATGCAGCGCATGGCCGAAGAAGGTGATTTTGCGCATTTTGAGCCGTTTTATTTTTCGACGAGCAGTGCTGGTCGTGCCGCACCGAACTTTGGCGGCAAAACAGCGCCCGCCCTGATGGATGCCAACGATATTACCGCCCTCAAAAAAATGGACGTCATCCTCACCTGTCAAGGCGGCGACTATACCAATGCAATATTTCCAAAACTGCGTGCAGATGGCTGGAATGGCTATTGGATTGATGCGGCCAGTAGTTTACGGATGGCTGATGATGCGATCATTGTGCTAGATCCTGTCAACCTTGATGTGATTCAAGAGGGTCTGCATAAAGGCATCAAAAACTACGTTGGAGGCAACTGTACCGTCTCGTTGATGCTGATGGCTGTTGGCACACTGTACCAAAACAACTTGGTCGAATGGATGAGCGCCATGACCTACCAAGCAGCGTCAGGGGCAGGTGCACAAAACATGCGCGAACTGATCAGTGGTATGGGTTATTTGCGCGACGGTGTACAAGACCTGCTGAATGATCCCGCCAGTGCCATCTTGGATATTGACCGTCAAGTCGCTGACCTACAACGGGGCGAAAGCTTTCCGAAAGCTAACTTTGGCGTTCCGCTTGCAGGCAGCCTGATCCCCTACATCGACAAACAGCTTGACAATGGCCAATCCAAAGAAGAATGGAAAGCCCAAGTCGAAACCAACAAAATTCTTGGCAATAGCGCGGACCGTATTGTTCCAGTTGACGGCCTGTGTGTACGGATTGGCGCGATGCGCTGTCACTCGCAAGCACTGACCATCAAGCTTAAACAAGATGTGCCGATGGACGAAATCGAAGACATGATTCGTCAATCAAACGATTGGGTCAAACTGGTTCCGAACACCCGTGAGGCCAGCATGGCCGACCTCACGCCAGTCGCGGTAACAGGGACATTGAGTGTACCCGTTGGTCGCCTGCGCAAACTGAACATGGGCAATCAATATCTGGGCGCGTTTACCGTTGGTGATCAATTGCTCTGGGGTGCAGCCGAGCCATTACGTCGGATGTTGCGTTTATTGCTGGATCAGCAATAAGTACTCGAACAACCCGCAACTGACGTTGATCGGGTGGTCGTATTGATTGCAGAATCAGGCCACCCTATGTTACAAGAAGCATGCGCCGAGTCTGGCTCGGTCACGGATTTAACAATATTAATGGATGGAATGGCGGCATGGTAATTCGCACGCGAATGATAGTCTGGCTAGGGGCGACCGTGTTGCTCCCCAGTTTGTCGCATGCACTCACGGTTGGACGTTTAGATGTTCACTCAGGGTTGGGTGAGCCACTGCACGCTGAATTGGTGATTAATGACCTTGGCGAAACCAAGCCGTCATCGGTGCGCGTGCGCCTTGCTTCCGAACGGGAAGTGGTACAGCTTGGCCTAGAGCTACCCAACCGTGCCTATGCCCGCGCCTTACGCTTTAGTAGTCGTGTAGAAGACAATCGCATCATCGTCAGTATTCGGAGTAAAGAACCACTGAATGAGCCATTTGTTGATGTGGTTCTCAAGGTGCGTGAAGGTAAAATCAACCATCTACAACATGTGACGGGATTGGTCGATCTGCCCAAGCCTATCATCCTCAACCCTGTGTATGATTTGCCATCAACCACCGTCACCGCGACTGAAGTCGATGCTTTATCCGTTGCACCTCAAACCCAGTGGTCAGCCCACGCACCAACAATAGAAACTCCCTTGATCCCAGTTTTGGGTGAGCCGCCACCATTGGACATGCCTGAGACCAACCCAGCGTCGATCACCACACAGCAACGGCCTGTCCAGCCAGCATCATCGCTGCCTGTGCCTGTAGCGGCCACGCCACCTGATACCAGCGAGCAATTGACTCGCTATACGGTAAGGCGCAATGACTCACTTTGGCGAATTGCTGCTAAACTGCAAGCCACGCAAGGCGGCTCAGTCGATCAGCTCATGAAGCAAATTCGCAGTATGAACCCTGATGCCTTTATTGGTGGCAATCCAAACCAACTTAGACGGGATGCCAGTCTGGTTCTCCCCTCTACAGATCAACAACAAGATCTGTCTGCTAAGCAAGCGCCTGCACCACGCACTGCTGCTCCCAAGCCCGCCACCAAAGCAGCCACAACCGTGCGTGCTGAACCCACCGTACGCCGTGGTCGCTTACCAGAAGCAGAGATGAAACTGGTTGCACCCAACCAAGCAGGTATTGCCGCAGGCAACAGTAATGATCAAGGACGTGCCTCAGGGGTACAGCCCTTATCACGTGACCTCGTCACCAAGGTGGGACAAGCCCGCCAAAAAACTGCATCCCTTCGTCAAGAAGTCACCGAGCTGGATGCTCAAGTTACCGCCAACGACCAGAAGATTGCCATGCAAAACATCAGAATCGCAGAGTTACAACAGCGGCTTAAAGCCCGCAGGGAAGCCCAACGCCTCGCCTCTCAGAGCAAAACCGTTGCTCCTGCCCTCGCCCTGAGCGCACTTGCATTGGTAGGCAGTGCGTTACTTGGGGTTCAGCCTGCTTATGCTGAACCCGCAACAACTGAGCAAGTCAGCACCGCCAGCTCTGGTGGCATGACATGGCTCTTTATCGTGATTGCGCTCGTGGTCATCGCTGCGATTGCGGCGGTTCTGCTCAAAAAGAAAAATAAACCCAGCACCCCGATCACACCACCGCAAGCACGACCCGAAGCACCTAAGCCGCGTCCTGTCAGCAAAGCACCATCTCCACCTACTGCTGCACCGACACCTGCTGCACCCATCAGTAAAGCGCCCACCCCTGCTCCCGTTGCCAAAACACCAACGCCAGCACCTGTTGCCCCAAAACCAGCCGAAGCCGAACAGCCCAAAGACCCACTGGTTGAAGCACAAGCCTTTATGGCAATGGAGCGCTTTCCTCAAGCAGTCGGGGTACTGTCCAAAGCAATTGACCAAGCACCAAAGCGTACCGTGCTTTATCTTGCACTGCTCGAAATCTATCTACTCCAACAAGATCATGATGCATTTGAGGCATTACAGGCTCGTCTAGACCAACTTGGTGACTTGGAAGCCAGCGACCAAGCCTTACAACTCCACGCACAGATGCCGCCTCGTCCCGTCGTGCCTTCTGACAAAGACGACGAACCACTGACCTTCACCAAGGTAGCGCTACCTACTACGGATACATCAGAAGCTCCTGCGGCAACCAGCACAGCAGCAGATCATGATCCGCTTGAGTTTACACTCGACAAGCCTATTTCAGATGGCGACAGCCCTTCACTTGCACTGGATCAACAAGACGAACGTGCCTTTCAACTGGACACACCAGCAGATGCTGACACTGGTGCAGACGCACTGGCCGAGCTTGAAGCTGAACTCAAAGCATCTGAGGTTCGCCCAGCGCCGTCACTCGAAGCGAAAGTTGAAGCACCTGAAGCTGACGCACTTGAACCGCTGAGTGATCTTGAGTTCGATTTTGGCCAAACCAGCAAACCTACCGCGGAGGCAGAGGTAGATCACTCCAATCTGAGTGATGCATTAAATGACCTCAAAGCGCTCAGCCTTGAAGAAAAGCCTCGCAAAAAAGAAGATGACGTGGTTGATCTGGGTTTTGATCTAAACGATTCTTTTGAGCTAGATGATGACAAAACGCCCGCCAACGCTGGCACTGACAATCTGGCTGCGGGTTTTGATGATTTAGACTTCAGCCTGCCTGAAGATGACCAGCTTAAACCGCTCGAACAAACCACTTCGCTGAGCATTGACGATTTGAGTGTGGTTGACCATGCTCTTGATGATCAAGCCAGCCAATTCGACGCACTGCTTGAACAAAGCGATGCCGACCATCTGCCTGCCTCAGATAGCCAACGCCTCACCAGTCAGTTGGCGGCTGAGTTTCCATTCTTAGCAGAAGCAGACGAGCAACAAACCAACCTCGAACTGGCGCAGCGCTATGCCAATCTTGGCGCTGTGAGCAGCGCACAGGAACTGCTCGACGAAGTGATCACACAAGGCTCAGACGCCCAAAAAGACCAAGCCCGCCAACTCAAAGCAAAACTGGCTGGCTAACCGGGTATTGCTTGCACACAGGCGGCTTCGGTCGCCTGTTTTTTTTGTGAGAACCTTGACCATGAATGCGCATCCAATCCAACCCTCACACGCCTCCTCTGTCGGGCTATTACATACTGGGGGCACATTAGGTTGCGCTGGCCACCCCCTTGCGCCACTGGATGCTGCGGTTTTTTT
>JAYXXU010000407.1:0-10175 GCA_036019135.1 Pseudomonadota bacterium
AAAATCATGCGAGTCATAACGTAAGTCCAGAGCCTCTTCGCCACCATATGCGGCGAAGGGAATAATGTCGTAACCATGTTGTAATGCCAGCTCAACAAAGCCAATCCGATTTTTCCAGATCAACTGGTAAGCTTCGCCTTTATTTTTCATGACCTCTCGGCCACCACCAGGGTAGAGTAAGATATGCTCGCCTGCTTGCATCAGGGCACTGACGGACTCGCGTGTGCCATCAAAGCCGCCGAACTGATGCATACCACGTCCCCAAAATGGAATCCGAAAATGTACGCGATCTGCAACACCCCGCAACCAAATATCTCGTTCGAGGTATAAGCCGAGTACCAGCGGTGGCACGTCATAACCCATCAAGGTGTGATTGCCAACGTAAAGCGCTGGACGCTCAGGATCAATATGCTCTAACCCCTCAAATACAGGCTGAAACCACGTCTCCCAGCCGCGCCAGATCCGACGGATGAATGCAGGACTGGGCGGGCGATAAGGTAGAAGTGGTTGCATGGTGCTGTCCGTATTGATTTTTTGCAGTGCTGATCACCGATGCTAGGGGATTGGCACGAGGGTAGCAAGTCTGAATGTCCCCTGATGACTGAATCAATCAGGGGAGGGGTAACGAATGTTAGTCACCCTGAACACTGATCGCATCAGCGGCTTGCTTGGCCAGTTGACGTGCGCTATCAGTATCCGCAGCCCGCACGGTCGCCACGCCCATGCGACGACGAGCAAAACCTTCGGGTTTGCCAAACAAGCGCAAGTCCGATCCAGCCACTGCTAAGGCTTGTTCCATGCCGCTAAAGCTCAGATTACGCCCATCCATCCCCGCATAAATTACCGCACTGGCTGCCACACTATGTCGCGTGGTATCAACCGGCAAGCCTAAAATCGCACGCGCATGTAGTTCAAATTCGCTTTGGAATTGACTGGCCAACGTCACCAAGCCTGTGTCATGTGGGCGTGGCGAGACCTCGGAAAACCAGACAAAATCGCCTTTAACAAATAGCTCAACCCCGAACAATCCACAGCCACCGAGTGCTGTGGTGACCAGATCCGCAATACGTTTGGCTTCGGCCAATGCCTTGTCAGTCATGGGTTGCGGCTGCCAGCTTTCGACATAATCACCTGATTCTTGGCGGTGACCAATCGGATCACAGAAATAGGTTTCGATACTGTCGGTTGCGGGATTTTTGGCGCGTACGGTGAGTAAGGTGATTTCAAAATCAAAGTTAATTTGGCCTTCGATAATCACTTTGCCATGACTGACTCGGCCGCCTTGCATGGCGTAATGCCAAGCCTCATCTGTTTGGTCAAAGCTGGTGATTCGCGATTGGCCTTTGCCGCTAGATGACATGACGGGTTTGATAAAGCATGGATAGCCGATGTCATCACAGCCTGCTTTAAAATCCGCCAGATTGTCTGCAAATCGATAGGCTGACGTGGGTAATCCCAATTCTTCGGCCGCCAGTTTGCGGATGCCTTCACGGTTCATGGTGAGGTTGGTGGCTTTGGCCGAGGGAATCACGGTGGCCTGACCACTGGCTTCAATCTTGAGCAGTTGTTCGGTGGCAATCGCTTCGATTTCGGGGACGATCAGATTCGGTTTGACGTGATCGACGAGGGCTTGTAGCGCATCAGGATCAGCCATGTTGAGTACGTGGGCGACGTGGGCGACTTGCATCGCGGGTGCATCTGCGTAACGGTCGGCCGCATGCACTTCTACGCCGAGTCGCTGGAGGGAGATCACGACTTCTTTCCCAAGTTCGCCCGAGCCGAGCATCAGGACACGAAACGCAGAAGATTGTAGGGGCGTGCCAAGGGTAAGGGGCATGATCGGCTCCAAGCGGTCAAAAAATTGTGGCTAGAATAGCAGATCAGAGGCGTGTTCGTTGATTGATTGCAAGCGTGGGTTAGTCAGTTTGACAGAGTTTTGGCATCTTATCCTTCCATTGGCTTAATGCTTTGGCTGGCTCGCGGTGGCTCAAGGTTTTGCCATTGATCACTGCTTTGCCATTCAGATAGTTGATCTCACAATGTGAGTATGTCTCTAGATCAAGCGTGTCACGATCACGATAGGTATACCCGACGACCTTAAACTGTTGCTCTCGATACGCAACCGTGAGGGTTTGTTGCCAGCGATTGCGTCCGATGGCTTCATTGCCCGAATGAATCAGTAAGCTATTGCGTGCGTTGAGCTCAAGACTTGGCCACGTGCCCCACATGTTGCCCATCCATGCAATACTGTTTTGATAGACCTTGAGTGTTTTTGGCTGCTGTGGATCATGGTTCTCTGACTGAAAAATATATAAATCTGCATCGGTATCATCGCCCATCATCAGGATTGCCCGATCAGGCAGGCCATCTTCGTTCCAGTCTGTGGTCACCACTGATATGACGCGATCAATCGGTAAAGTGGTGGAGGGTGCTGCATGGCTGATATTGATCTGACAGGCGAGCACCAATATTCCGTACCAATGAATATGTTGCATGAGTCTTAATCCAAAATAAATTTGATCGGCGTTGGTGACGGTGTATTGGGGGTTTCACCAATCATCTCCAGTAGGCTATGTTCAATCATATAGCTCATGCCATTCAATGCCAAATCATTGGCAGCCCTGCCAAACGGTTCTTCCAACTCATCGCTAATTGCTTCAAGCGCAAAGAAGGTATAGGCAATAAACGCCACGATGACGGGAGTCGTCCAGCCGATGGTATCCACCAGTGCGAACGGCAATAAAAAACAATACAGGTAGACAATACGATGCAAAATCACGGAGTAGGTATAAGGCAGCAGTGTCCCATGCAATCGCTCACAACCGCCGATGGCATCGGTCAACCGTGCCAGTGGTGCTTCACACTGTGTCGATAGCCAGAGATCCAAGTGGCCTTGAGTGCGAAGATCAGTGATTTGTTGAGCGGCGTGTAAGAGCAGCATGTTCGGCACAAAATGATGCTCAGCAACATGCGATTGATCATCTCCTAGCAAGCGTTGTAAGTCTGCTTGGGGCATGCTGCCGCGCAATTGGTGACGTAGTGCATGGACGGTTGCGATCAGGGTTAAAATGATTGGCTTGGATTGTTCAATTGAACCCGTGAAGCTTAAAAGTTGGCGGGCAAGCGTGCGACAGTCATTCAGGAGTATCCCCCACAGTTTACGACCCTCCCAAAAACGTTCGTAGCTGGCGCTATTGCGAAACCCTAAAAAAATCGCCAAGGCCAAACCAATTAAGGGAAATGGCACAAAATTTAGAGGAACTTTGAGGTCAAATACGCGGCCATGTAACCATGTCACCAATACAGACAGCAACGTCACCAGCAAAAGCTGCGGCAAGATGCGCGGTAGGATCGAACCGTGCCAGACCAGCAGCATGCGTAGCCAGTGTTGTTTGGGGCGAATGATCAATGCAGTCTCCTCTCCAGCAAAGCCAAGTACTATCATGCCGTATTGTAGGCAACAGTGTCAGTACGTTCGAGGCTGTACGGATTGCTGCAAAATCATGTTAAAGCCAGTATAATTCGCACTTTCTCGCGTTATGCACAGGATCAGGATCGACCATGACTGAACGTATTCAGCAAGGCAAACTTGCGATTGCCAAACCACTGTTTGATTTTATCGAGCAAAAAGCCCTGCCAAACACGGGTGTCTCAAGTGCCGACTATTGGGCAGCTTTTGAGCAGATCGTTACCGACCTGACCCCAAAAAACAAAGCACTGCTGGCCAAGCGTGACCAGATCCAAGCCCAAATCGACGCATGGCACAAAGCCAATCCAGCGTTTGATGCAGCGGCCTACACCGCGTTTTTGACCGAGATTGGCTACCTGTTGCCAGAAGGCGAAGACTTCCAAATCACCACCGAAAATGTCGATGTCGAAATCGCCCAACTTGCAGGCGCACAGTTGGTTGTGCCTGTACGTAATGCACGTTATGCCTTGAACGCAGCTAACGCCCGTTGGGGTTCGCTGTACGATGCGTTGTATGGCACAGACGTGATTAGCACAGATGGCGGGGCAGACAAAGGCCAAGGCTATAACCCTGTCCGTGGTGATAAAGTCATTGCCTATGCCAAAAACTTCTTGAACGAAAGCTTCCCGCTGGTACAAGCTGCACACGAAGACGTGACCAAGTATTTTGTTGATGGTGGCCGCTTGGCCGTCAACCTCAAAGATGGCAGCAGTACCGTATTGGCTGACGCGAGCAAGTTCGTTGGTTATACAGGTGATACGGCTGCACCGACCAGCATCTTGCTGAAAAACAACGGCCTACACGTCGAGATCCAAATCGACGCGAACAGCCCAATCGGCAAGACCGACGCGGCTGGCGTCAAAGATCTATGCTTAGAATCTGCTGTGACCACCATCCAAGACTTAGAGGATTCGGTGGCTGCGGTCGATGCCGAAGAAAAAGTCGAAGGCTATAGCAACTGGCTCGGCCTGATGCAAGGTAACCTCGAAGAGTCGTTTGAAAAGGGTGGCAAAACTGTCACTCGCCGTATGAATGGCGACCGTACCTTTAAAAATCCTCAAGGCGAAGACTTTACCCTGCATGGCCGCTCATTGATGCTGCTGCGTAATGTTGGCCATCTGATGACCAATCCAGCGATTTTGGTTGATCTGGGCAATGGCAACGAAGAGATCTTCGAAGGCATTATGGATGCACTAGTCACGGCGCTGGTATCGATTCACGATATCAAGCACCTGAATACCCTGCGTAATTCACGTACTGGTTCGATGTATATCGTCAAGCCAAAAATGCATGGTCCTGAAGAAGTGGCGTTTGCGGTTGAGCTGTTTAGCCGTGTCGAAACTGCGCTGGGTCTACCTGCTAAGACACTGAAAATCGGCATCATGGACGAAGAGCGTCGTACCACCGTCAACCTAAAAGAGTGTATCCGTCAGGCGGCTGACCGTACCATTTTCATCAATACAGGCTTTATGGATCGGACTGGCGACGAAATCCATACCTCGATGGAAGCGGGTGCAATGGTACGCAAAGAAGCCATGAAGTCGCAAAAATGGATCGCGGCTTACGAAAACTGGAACGTCGATGTCGGCCTGAAGTGTGGTCTACAAGGCAAAGCCCAGATCGGTAAAGGCATGTGGCCAAAGCCAGACATGATGAAAGACATGATGGCGGCCAAAGTGGCACACCCACAATCAGGTGCAAACTGTGCATGGGTGCCATCACCAACTGGCGCAACCTTGCATGCGATTCACTACCACATGGTGGATGTGTTCGATGAGCAGAACCGCATCAAAACCCGTGAGCATGCCAAGCTGGCCGATATTTTGGCGATTCCGTTGGCTGCCGATACCAACTGGTCTGCCGAAGAGATTCAAAGCGAGATCGACAACAACTGCCAAGGTATCTTGGGCTATGTGGTGCGTTGGGTTGATCTGGGTGTCGGCTGTTCTAAAGTGCCAGACATCAACAATGTCGGCCTGATGGAAGATCGTGCAACGCTGCGTATTTCGAGCCAGCATGTCGCCAACTGGTTACGTCATGGTATCGTCACCGAAGATCAGGTGATGGATGCGCTCAAGCGCATGGCAGTCATCGTTGATCAGCAAAACGCGAATGACAAGCTGTATACCCCGATGGCATCAGATTTTGATGGGATCGCGTTCAAAGCGGCTTGTGATTTGATCTTTAAAGGTGGTGTGCAGCCAAGCGGCTACACTGAGCCACTGTTGCACAAAGCCCGTTTGGATCTGAAAGGCTACAAAGGCGACTGATTGTAAAAAATCAGTGTTTCGCTCGAAAAATAAAAAGCCCCTATACAATGTATCGGGGCTTTTCACTACGCAACTCTTTGTTGAACAATATCAACGCCAATACCATTTGGATCAACGACAACAAAATGCCGATCACCCCAAGGCTCTGTGCGCAACGCAACTGTGATCTGAACCCCTAAATCTACAAGACGTTGATACTCAGCATCGACATTTGCGACCTCGATTGCAATCCATATCCCTTGTCCCTGAAAGGCAGGTCGAAAGATTTCGGCTTGTGACGGTAGATTTGGTTTCATCAGACCCAACTCACTTTCACCAAGCTGAAGTAACACAAACCAACCATCATCGCCTTCGTAGATCACGCGACAACCGAAGACATTGACATAGAAGTCTTTTGATTGTTGCACTTGTTCAGTCACGATGCCTGACCAAATTTTCATCATATATCCCCTGTTACAGTTGATCATTCCTGATCAGTATCAATCGACGCACCTCTTATATCTTGTAAAAAAACGACAGGATGACGTGTGAGGTAGGCAGGTGTAACTTGGGTAAAGCGCTTGAATTCATGGGTCATGTGGCTCTGATCGGTATAATTCAGCTCAGCCGCAATCTGTGCCAAGGTGAAGTTGCCGTCTAAGATCAAACGCGATGCATGGCGAAATCGCATGATTTGAGCAAATAGTTTGGCTGTGATCCCCACTGTTTCAAGAAAGCATCGCTCAAACTGACGGGTACTTTGGCCGTATTGTGTTGCTATATTTGTGATATTGAGCGATCCATGGGTGGCTTGGATGCTATGAATGGCCTGATCAATGCGAGCTTGTCGTGGCGACAGTGTCATCAAATGTTGAAGCAGTAGCATGTCTAATTTTACAAAAATGGATTGATCGAGCATGTACTCTGCAAGAGGTGTCAGATCAAAGTTGATTAAACCTTGTGCGGGGTGATGATGATTGGTCAAGTCACTCGCTGTTGCTGTCATAAAGTGACGGCTCTGTCCAGCACGAAAGCGTATGCCTAAATAATGGCTACCTAATTCAAGCGGTAAATCCTGTCGAGAGGTTGTTGTCCCAAATACCCATGTTTGGCAAGTTGAGTGGTTGATGCTGAGGACGAGATCGACTTCACCATCAGGTAGAATCATGTGCTGGGCAGCGGTATTATGGCGGCTCAGCCAATAATGGCTGATATAGCGCTGAAGCAATACCGAAGGGTACGAAAACAGCAGTCGCTCAGGAATCATAAGTCTCCTTGCTTACATTATGCTGCATCAAGCGATATGCCACATCATCGCACTGGACGAGTGTTGCTCATGAATTTAACCATCCAACCCTACCATCCGCAAGATGCCGACCATCTCAGGCAGATTTTTTATGCTGCGGTGCATGCATTGGCAAGTCGTGATTACACGCCTGCACAATGTCAGGCATGGGCAAGTCTTGAGTATGATCATCAGGCTTGGCATGCGCGTCTTGCACACAATCAGCCGAATCTGGCGATGATTGAGGGGCAGATCGCTGGTTTTGCAGATCTACAACCCGATGGATATATTGACATGCTGTTTGTGCATCCTCTGTATGCGGGGCAAGGTGTGGCAAGTCGCTTGTTGGAACTGCTAATTGAGCAGGCTACACAACAGCAGATCGGCATGCTGTGGTCAAATGTCAGCTTGACCGCTGAACCTGTTTTTCGTCGTCATGGTTTTAAGGTGGATGCGGTACAGACCGTTGAGCGCTGCGGTGTCTGTTTACAAAATAAACGAATGTCCAAAACATTAGTGACCAGATTGCCCCAAAACTGACTGAACAGTTGAATGACCACCCAAAGAGACACTTGTACCCTTGAGTGAATTCCCGCAACATCAGGTTTTTCGGATTATCAGAGAATTGCTTAATGTCTGTGACATCACTATTTGGCCAAAATCTGCGTCTCCCTGTGATTGCCGCCCCGATGTTTTTGGTGTCGGGTCTGGAGCTGGTACAAGCCTGTTGCCAAGCAGGCATCGTGGGGTCGTTTCCAGCAGCCAATGCACGGACATTGGAAGATCTGCGTGATTGGCTGACCCAAATGCAAGCGTTCCAAACCGCACATCCTGAGGCAGCCCCGTATGCCATGAATGTGATTTTGCTGGATAAGATGAACGACCGCAAAGCTGAAGAGTTGGCCTTGGCAGAAGAGTTCAAAGTCCCTGTGCTGATTACCTCAGTGGGTGATCCAACAGAGGTGGTGCAGCGTGCGCATGCATGGGGTGGCAAGGTGATCCATGATGTGGTCTCGATTCGCCACGCCCAAAAAGCCGCGCAAGCCAAAGTAGATGGTTTAATTTTGGTCTGTGGTGGTGCAGGTGGTCATACAGGACAATTGAATCCGTTTGCGTTTGTCCCACAGATTCGTGAGTTTTGGGATGGTTTGCTGATTGTTGGGGGCTCAATTTCGCATGGTGAAACGGTGCGCGCAGTGGAGATTCTCGGCGCGGATATGGCTTATATTGGTTCACGCTTTATTGCGACGCATGAGTCGATGGCATCACATGAATACAAACAGATCTTGCTAGACAGCCAAGCCAGTGATGTGGTGTTAAGTCCAGTGTTTTCAGGTGTGCCCGCACACTACCTCAAGCCTTCAATTGCGCGTGCAGGGCTGGATCCTGAGCAATACACGGTTGAAGACGTGAAGATCAAAAACATCAAAGCATGGCGCGATGTCTGGAGCGCTGGACACGGGGTGGGTTCGATCCAAGATATCATTCCTGTCGCACAGTTGGTTGATCGGTTGTTGCAAGAGTATCAATCAGCGATCCAACAACCTGCCTTTGGTACGGCCTAGGCTTTTGGTGAGGTGTGGTTTTTGGATGCAGCGAGGTTTCTAGTACGGTATCGTTTTTCGTGCCGTAAGGTTTTTGGTTCACCTAAATACTGACGGTTGTACCAGCCGTCAGCTGTTGCTCAACCGCAAACATCCAGCCTGTCCATGTCTCATCGGGCTGCCAAACCTGCTCTAGCCGCTCTTTTGCGCTTGGCAGATCCAAGCCCAGATAAAATCGCTCATATAAATATATCACGCAAGCACCACGATAATTCAGCGCACAATGTAGCCATGTGGGTTGATCGCGTAGATGGTGAATTGCATCCAGAATGAATAATCCTTGGGTGACGCTTGGTTGCTCCCAAAGCAGCGGAAAATGATAGTAATCCATGCCTTGTTCTAGTACCCAGCGGTCTTCATGCGCCAGCGCATTGCTGGCGTCTTGTAATGCCAGATTGATAACATTGTTAAAACCTGCCTCACGAATCTGTACCAGTTGTGCCAATGTCGGCTGACCTGAGCTGTACAGATTGGTGTGAATCATGCGGACATTGATAATCTGGGCAAGTGGATGCTCGGTAGTCATGGCAAGGCTCAGCGTTTTTCGGTGTCAAAATAGCGATTGGCACGCTCCAAGATAATCGGCGCAGCGCCGATGCTGGGCAGCAGGTCGGCATAAGGCAGAGACTTGCCAATACTCAGTAAAAAAGGTGCATCGTCGCCGAGTTTACCACCCGACGTCATTTGTGCAAGGCTGGTTCGTTCGTCCCATGCGCTGAGATGAATACGTCCTGAAAAAAATTCAATATCGCCACCATTGGCATGAAAAACAGCGGTTTGTGGGGTGGGTTGTTGAATATTCAGTTTGACGTGGTAGGGAATGGTAATCACGCCCAAGCCAAGTCCAACCCGAATATGTGCATTCGTACCCTGTGTGGCGGGTGTTAGGTTAACCTTTTTGATTTGTTTGAATAAATGCCGATAGCGCTTTGGATCACTGAGCGTGTCAAAGGCATGTTTTGGTGTGGCATGGATTCGGGCGTAGCTGGTTGAAAAAAACATCTTTTCAGGGCGTTTGGATGTTCTGAGCCAAACCGCTGGGTGTGAAAAGACTACAGGTTGGCCAGAGTGCTGAATCAAGCGTTTGACCTGTTGCTGTTGGCGCTCGTTCAGATGATGTGTGGGGATCAGTTGTTCAAGGGGATATACTTTACCCAGTGTTGGATCTGGGTCAAAGCGCCGTCGAATCGACTCTAATACAAAGGCGCCAACACCATTTGGGATGCCCAGTTTCAGTTCGGGTAAGGCGCGCAATAGCGTGGTGACAATGAAGCCTTTTGGTGCGTTTAAATCGCCCCATTGTGTCAGGGTAACCAGCGTTTTGCCGTTGGGCAGTTCAAACCATTCAAACTGACCTAAGCCGTGCTGAATCGGCGAGTCGATGATCAAGGTCGTGAGACGGTTATGGTGATATTGGTGCTGCATCACGACTTTTTGGTCAAAGCTCAGCAGGGCAATTGGGACAGGGACTTGTATGCGATATCGAGCCTGTTGCACAAAGCTGTTGGTTGGTAGCAGCTTGGCTTCAGTCACGGTGGGAAACAGCCCAACATAGCGCAGATGATCAG
>JAYXXU010000408.1:0-3809 GCA_036019135.1 Pseudomonadota bacterium
ATACCTATAATAATGGTGATGTTGGTTGGAATGATCCCGTAGCTGATGAGAATGATCATACAGCAGTATATTTTAATGGTGACTCTCGGCATGTGGCCAATGCCAACCGAGTTTTAGGTGCGGTTAATATTGGTAATATTGAAGATGGTCAGTGGCGTGAGATGCGGATTGTTTGGGATCCTGTTAGCCAGAATTTATCCTATTATCTCGGTGGTGCCTTAATGTTTTCGGGTACTGTCAATTTGGTTGCACGGCTCGGAACGAATCAGGTCTATTGGGGCTATACCGCCTCAACGGGTGGTCTGAGCAATCTACACCAGATTTGTAATATTAACTTACCTCCCTCTCCTGTCAGTATGCGGGTCACCAAAGCCAGCAATGGCCCTTGGACACAAGGTCAGGTCGGTGCAGCCTATACTCTAGGGGTGAGTACGCAGGTTGGTACTTCCGTTGCATCTACCGCGAGTATTCCAACAGTCGTTCGAGATGTATTGCCAACAGGGATTACACCCAACTGGGCGGGTACACTCTCCACCAATGGTTGGTCATGTACTTTTAGTGGTCAGAACGTCACTTGTACGCAATCGATCAGTCTAGCCGCCAATGCTGCGGTGACTTCGAATATCGTTTTGCCTGTCAATGTGACAGCGGCGGCCGCAGCAGCTTCACCAGTGACTAACTATGCCAGTGTTGGCGGTGGGGGAGATAGTTTTAATGGCGGTGCCGCACCGACACCAGGTGCAGCGTGTACTGACCCGAATCGATGTGCCAGTGTGCAGACCGTCACTCGTACACCTGTGACACACAACTGTCCAATAGGCTCAACTGTGACAGGCTCAGGATTGGCCACGTCAGGCACAGGGCTGTATCGTGATCGGCTGTTTTGGCTGGATTGGAATTGTGGGGCTTCAACAGAGTTTGCAGCTGGTGACACCGTTAATAAAAGCTGGGTGACACCAAATGGCGCAATGATTACAGCCACAATCAGCAATATCGAAGATGGTTCGATTGCGCCTTACAACACGGGTGACTGGGCTGGAGACCAACTGGATAATCTGTATGGTGGCGTGAATCCTATTGGTTTGCGTAACGTTCTTGCTGGTACAGAGCCAACATTTGATATTACTTGGGCAGCTAGCATTAATGGTGTCAGTGTCCCTGTAGATTTGGTCATGGCTGACGCAGAGGATCTGGCCACCAGTAACGAGCTGGTGCGAGCGACGACCAATGGCAATTCATGGCAGCTCTTAGAGTCTGGCGGCTCAATCACCGCACAGTTTACTGATGCAGGACAAACCCTAACACTTCAAGACGTCGCGAACGCTGGTAGCGGTACAGCCTTAGCGCTATCAGAAAATACGACGCTGACCAATGTGACTGTTGATGGTGGTGGTATTTCTGCGATTGCTTTTGCGGTTGCCTTTGGTTTTGATTATGCCGATGCCCCTGCGCCGTATGGCATTACGGGTAACTATCAAGAGCTTGCTGCTGCGGGTGGCGGACAGCCTGGCGCGCCAACTAATGCAAATAGTATTGCCAAGGCAGCGCTGACGTTTAGTACACCCACTTGGTTGGGTACTGTTGCACCAGATGTTGAGCGTAATGATCAGCATAGTGCTGCTGCAACGGGTGATGATACGAATGGTGTGGACGATGAGGATGGCGTCAATCCTGCAACACTGACGTTGACGGCGGCTAACACCAGCTTCTCGACGACTGTCGTTGCATCCAACAGCACAGGCACTGCGGCTAAACTGATCGGTTGGATTGATTGGAATAATAATGGTGTATTTGAAGCAAGTGAAGCTGCTCAAGTTGCTGTTCCTGCTAGCGCAAGTAACCAAACATTCACATTGAGCTGGTCTGGTTTGACGGGGTTGAGTGCTGGCAATCGATTCGCACGTTTCCGTGTGAGTACTGATCCTGCGCTAACACCGACCGCTGCTACAGCTGCATTGGCAAATGGTGAAGTCGAAGATTATGTGGTCGTCATTTCACCACCAGCTACTACAACGGCTGTTATCAATCCAGTCACAGCGCCTGCACAGTGTAGTAGTACCAGTGTGCATCAATTGGATGCGTTTAATCATGTGACTGCGACTGGTGCAGGCACGGGTGGAATACCGAGCTTGAGCTATACCGTGCCTGCGGGTAACTCTCGACTGGTTTTCGTGGTGGCGACTTTTGAGCGTGATCATAGCCCCATCGCCGATGGTACAGGCGATAACTATGCAAGTAACAACGTCTTAACGGGTGTGGTTGCTGATATTCCCAATCTATTTTTGGGCGGTGTGCCGATGATCAAGGCATCATTTGCTAATGCAAATGTGGGTGTAACGACCACTAAGCCTGACGGACAGATGTCTTTTGAGCGTTACGTTTATGTCTTGCCAGAGGCAAGTATTCCTGCGGGGGCGAATACGTTAGCGTTTGCTTCTAATTTGAATACGCCTAAGAGTGCAGGTGATGAAGCGACGTTGATCATTGGCACATTTGGCAATGTGTTTACGCGTCAATTTGGTGGGTCAATCTTTGGTTTAAATGCCTCGCTGAATCTTGATCCAACAGCACCCGTACAACCCTTAGGCACAACCACAGCCGATAATATGCTGGTTGCAGTAAGTACGCTTGGCGGATCCTACAGTATGTCGAGTACAGCAGGTTGGACGCGTGCCGCTGAGTTAATCGTGAACAATACGGCTGGAGGTTATGCCTTAGATCCGAATCGCATTCCGACTGTCTATACTGAAAATGATGGTTTGTCTGAATTGGTGATGTTGAGAAGTGGTGTATCAACGACCCAAACCCTCAATGTTAGCAGTCCAAATAGCTCTGTTTATAATATGAATTTGCAGGCTTTCCGTTTGGTTGCTGCTGGTTGTGATCACGGTGATGCCCCCGCAAGCTATGGTGCGCCTACCCATACGCAATCCCTCAATGTATTCATGGGTGCAACATATGGTGATGCCGATGCAGGGGCTCAGCCCTCGGCAAATGCTGATGGCGATGATCTGGACGGCATCGATGATGAAGATGGGGTTGTGATTGCAGCTTTAACACAAGGTCAGACAGCCACGCTTGATGTGAGTGTCAATGGTGCAGGTGGTTATCTACAAGGCTGGATTGATTGGAATAACAATGGTGTGTTCGATGCAGCAGAGCAAATCATTACGAACTTGCAAGATAATGCGGTCGGTGATACCAATCCAGCTGCTGGTACGATTGCAGTCAGTATTACCGTACCCAATAACGCAGTGGCAAATACACCCACCTATGCACGTTTCCGCTGGTCTACTCAGGTGAGCTTGACCGCAACTGGGCTGTCAAATAACGGTGAGATTGAGGATTATTCGGTTACGATTGCTGAAAATACTGTACAAATCACGGGTCGCGCTTTCAATGACAATAGTGGTACTACGGCACTTGCTGTCAATGCCTATAATGGTGTGCAAGATACTGGCGAAGTTGGAATTATTGGAAGTGTCGTTGAGCTAACGGACTGTTTAGGTGGCGTAATTGCTAGCACAGAAACCGATGCTTTAGGTGATTATCAGTTTAGTGTTAATGCCACCAGTGTGAGCAGTCCAAACTTCTGTATCAGTCAAACTAATCTGCCGACTTATGTATCAGTGAGTGGTACAACGGGCTATGACCGCAGCACTGATACCATTACCGTTTCTAACACAGGTGCATCCGCGTACACTGATCACAACTTTGGTGATGCCCGCTTGAATCTGATTCTCACCACAGATGGACAACAAACCACCACTGCTGGTGGCACGGTCAGCTACCCGCATACCCTGCGTACG
>JAYXXU010000409.1:0-5827 GCA_036019135.1 Pseudomonadota bacterium
TAAGCAATATTTGCTCGACGGTCGTTTTTTAATGGGGCGTTATTGTTTTGTTTAAGTCATTTTGTTCGTGCAAAATAACATTAATAATTATTCGATTTTGTAAGATTTAACCCAAAACCCAATTCAACATCAGCCGCGTAACCTACACCCGCAGCCGATTGAGCAAACCACCCCGAATGCACAGTGTCGTCTATCGTTGGTGATGATCGTTAAAAACGAATCAAAGCATCTATCAGCCTGCCTTGAGTCTGTGCATGATATCGTTGATGAGTTGATTGTATTAGACTCTGGCAGCACAGATGACACACAAGCGATTGCCAAGGCTTATGGTGCAATGTGGTATGTCAATACCGACTGGCAGGGCTTTGGGCGGCAGCGACAACTGGCACAGTCTTATGCCACAGGTGATTATATTTTGGTTTTGGATGCTGATGAGCGCGTTGATGCAGTGCTCAAGCAATCCATTCAGCAGGTATTGCAACAGCCTTTACAAACTGATCGCGTGTTTATGTTGGCGCGGGTCAACTATTTTTGTGGTGTGCCGACACACTTGCGCGGCTGGTATCGGGACTGGCAAAAACGGCTATATGCGCGAGAAAGCTTCGGATATTCAAGCTTAGAGGTGCATGAGACGCTAGACAGTCAGACCGCTCAATTGATCAAGTTAAAAGGCATTCAGCATCATCATACCAGTGATGACTTATCGCATTATTTGCTGAAGCGGCTGCGCTATAGCCATGATTGGGCAGAGGAAAAATACCAACACGGCAAAACTGTTAGTCTGATCGGTGTGGTGCTGCATGGCTGGTTTTCATTTATCCGTGAGTATTGGATTCGTGGCGGCTTCTTGTACTGGCGTTATGGTACATTATCGTCAGTAGTGCTGATGTGGTATACATTTAATAAATATTTGATTTTATGGCAATATACCAAGAGTAGATCTCGGATATCTGCTGTTGGTGTGGCATAAAAAACGGTGAGGGTTTTCATGCATATTGTGATTGTTCATCATTCGATGATTCCTGTATATGCGTATGGCGGTACTGAGCGGGTCATTTGGGATTTAGCGCGGGTATTGGTTGAGGCTGGCCATCGGGTGACATTTTTAGTGCCTGAGGGATCAAGCTGTGATTTTGCCGATGTTCGGTTTTTACAGCCAGAACAGCCTTGGGCATCACAAATTCCAAATGATGCTGATGTGGTGCATTTTCAGTTTCAGCCGCAATTGACAGAGGATTTTGATATTCCTTATGTAGTGACTGAGCACACCAATATCAAAGAAAAAACGCCCGTATCACATAATACGATTTTTGTTTCTAAAGATCAGGCATTGCGCTATGGCTCAGACAGCTATGTGTTAAATGGCTTGGACTGGCGTGCTTATGGTGAAGTGGATTGGTCTCGGCCACGCGACTACTATCATTTTTTAGGCAAGGCGGCTTGGCGCGTCAAAAACGTCAAAGGTGCAATTCAGGTGGCTAAAAAAGCCAATGTTGAGCTACATGTGCTTGGTGGTGATCGATTTAATATAAAGCGTGGTTTTCGCTGGACATTATCCCGTTCGATTACGTTTCATGGAATGGTGGGTGGAGAGCAAAAAAATCAATTGTTAAATGGCTCTCGAGGCATGATCTTCCCCGTCCGTTGGCATGAGCCGTTTGGGCTGGCGATCATTGAAAGTTTATATTTTGGTACCCCCATATTTGCCACACCGTATGGCGCGATTCCTGAGTTAGTGCCTGATACCTGTGGTGTGTTATCAGCAGATTCTGAAGTGCTTGCAGAAGCAATTCGTACCCGCCAGTTTGATCCAATGCAGTGTCATGAGCATGCAAAAACGCAGTTTGATGCATATCGCATGATGTTAGGTTACTTGGAAAAATATCATATGGTCATCGCAGGGCAGCCATTGAATGCTGAACAGCCATGCTTAAAAGATGATTTTTCAAAATTAGCGTGGTGTTAGTCTTGTGTCAGCCAATCAACCAATCATGAAAAATTATGTGATTAGCCTGCCGAGTGCGGTAGATCGCCGTCAGCATATTCTTGAGCAGTTTGGTCGAGAGCAGGTTGGCTTTGAATTTTTTGATGCCATCGTACCTGATCAGGCACAGGTGACCTTCAGACAGTGGTTCCCAAATGTCGGCACAAATATGCTAAGCGCTGGTGAGTTGGCATGTTTGGTCAGCCACTTAAGTGTATGGCGACAAGCTAAAGCCGAAGGGCTTGCTTGGGTTGCAGTGTTTGAGGATGATGTGCATCTGGGGCAAGATGTCGGTCAGTATCTAAATGATGCAGGCTGGTTGAGTACCGATTGGCCGTTGATCAAGTTGGAAACCTTTAACCAAAAAACCATTACGTCTGGCACAATTGCGCTATCGATTGGGCAGCGAGTATTAGCTCGTTTAACCGATGAGCATTATGGGGCAGCAGGCTATATATTATCGCGGCAGACAATAGAGGATTTTTTTGGGCAGATTGAGCAACTAGAGCAATTAAAACCGATTGATCATTTGATTTTTGCTGATAATATTTTGCGTGGTGAGCAAGTATTTCAATTGACTCCTGCGTTATGTATTCAAGATTTGCAGCTTGAGTCACCGATGAAAAAGCTGCCAAGTAGCTTAGAATCATATCGGCAAGGCTGGTCACGGCCAAAAACAGCCCTGACGTTTTGGCAGAAGTTACAACGTGAAGGGGTGAGACTATTGCGGCATATCAGGCGTTTTGTACTCGCCAAGCGAATTGATTTTAGGTAATGATATGAAAAATTTTGTGATTAGCTTGGCAACGGCGACTGATCGCCGAGTACATATTCAGCAGCAGTTCTCTGCTCAAAATATTCAATTTGAATTTTTTGATGCGATTACACCTGAGCCAGCGCGGCAATGGGCGCAACAGCTAGGTATCTCAATCCAAAATGCTGATCTTACACAGGGTGAAATTGCCTGTCTGATGAGTCATGTGTGTCTATGGCAAAAAATCGTCGATGAAAATTTGGCATATGCAGCTATTTTTGAAGATGATGTTTTTTTAGCGGAAAATGCTTCTCAATACTTATCTGATGCATGCTGGTTACAAGCGATTGACAATGCATATATTATTAAAATTGAAGCCTTTGCCAAAAAAGCGTTTATGTCAATGAAGCGAACCAACATAGGCAGAGATGGTCGTAGCTTATGCATACTAACAGGGATGCATTTGGGATGTGCTGGCTACATCCTATCTCGACAGGCAGCTGAATCATTGCTCAATTTTATTAGGCATTACTCACCTGTGATTGCAGTGGATCATGTGGTCTTTGAGGATTATGTCCAAGCGGGTGAGTATCCCGTCTATCAAATGAATTCAGCCCTTTGTATGCAAAGCGATATTTTCTTGCCTAAAGATCGAAGCTTTGAAAGCTCATTAGAAAAAGATCGGAGGCAAAGGTTTGATGCAAAGCTAAAGAAAAACAAAGCCAGCTTAAGCTTTTCTATGAAAGTTAAGAGAGAGTTTTTTAGGGTCTTTTTACAAATGCACGCTGCTATAAAGAATTTTTTATTTTTCAGGAAGATTTTTTTTAATGCAAACTCAAGGAGTGAGTGATGAGCGATTTTTCAACATATTGGTGGTCTGATGATAGTCAACGTCCCAATCTCGGCGACGTTATTACGCCTATTTTATTAGATAGATTTTTTTCAAAAAAAACGATACAGGCCAATCTTACCGCCGCAGAGCTGATGAGTACAGGTAGTATTTTAGGGCATTTATGGGATGAGCATCAAATTTTAGTTGAGGAAAATGAATCCAAGTGGCTTAAGAAAAAAAAAGTAAAAATTAGAGAGGAAAAGCTGTTTGTTGTAGGCTCGGGGTTTATTCATCCATGGATTAAAATAAATGATGTTTATCATGATTTTCTTCATATTATATCGGTTAGAGGTTTCTTGACAAAAAACTTGCTTTCTAATGCTTATGATGTTTCCAAGGTGACACTTGGTGACCCAGGCTTGCTTCTACCAAAAATCATTCAAACCTCCGAAAATGCTTTTAAGAAGTATAAATATGGTGTGATTCCACATCACTCAAGATTCGATGATCATGATTTTTGGTCTGCATTTGATCAGCTTGAATCGGTGTGTAAAATTGACTTTAGGACAAATGATATAGATTTAGTTGCAAGGCAAATGCTAGAGTGCGATGTGATCTTGAGTCAAAGCTTACATGGTTTGATTTTTGCAGATTCTTTAGGTATTCAAAATGTTTGGATTGAGAATGGTATAGAAGATAAAGGCGGCGCTTTCAAATTCTATGACTATTTTTCTAGTATAGATAGACCATTTTCAAAAAGAGTAATAATTGATCAAAATTTTAAAATAGAGGATTTGTCCATTAATATTTTTCTGCTCGAAAAAATTGTACTGGAGAAATTGCAGTGCGATATTGAAGAGAGCTTTTTTAGATTTTTTGACCAAATAAAATCGCGCTGATTCTTCTTCTCACTCTAGACATCGAGGCTCCAGATGAAACTGACATGCTTTAAAGCCTATGACATTCGTGGTCGACTTGGCGATCAACTCAACGATGAGATTGCCTACCGAATTGGTCGTGCTTATGGCCAATTACTCCAGCCACGCAGTGTTGCGATTGGTGCAGACATTCGCTTGACCAGTGAGTCACTGAAGCAAGCCACCGCACAAGGACTGCTGGATGCAGGTGTAGATGTGATTGATCTGGGCATGACAGGCACAGAAGAAGTGTATTTTGCGGCGTTTCATCTAGACGTAGATGGCGGCATTGAAGTCACCGCCAGTCATAATCCAATTGATTATAACGGGATGAAATTAGTTGGTAAAAACGCCCTACCCATCAGCAGCGACAGTGGTCTTAACGACATCCAAGCATTGGCAGAATCGGGTGCCTTCGTGGATGTGGCAAAAAAAGGCCAGCTCAGCCACCACAATATCGTGCCTGCGTATGTTGAGCATTTGCTGGGCTATCTCGATATTGCCAATGTGCGTCCACTGAAGCTGGTAGTAAATGCGGGTAATGGCGCAGCGGGTCATGTGATTGACGCGTTAGAGGTGCGTTTTGCTGAGTTATCCGTACCAATTGAATTCATTAAAGTCCATCATCAGCCTGATGGTACATTTCCCAATGGGATTCCCAACCCAATTTTGATCGACAATCGTACCGCCACCCGAGAGGCTGTGCTGGCATACGGTGCGGATATGGGGATTGCATGGGATGGTGATTTTGATCGCTGTTTCCTGTTCGATGCGCGTGGCGGATTTATTGAGGGTTATTATATCGTTGGACTATTGGCACAGGCCTTTTTGGTCAAGTCCAAGGGCGAAAAAATCATTCATGATCCACGTTTGGTCTGGAACACGATTGATATCGTCAAGCAGGCAGGTGGGCACGCTGTGCAATGCAAAACGGGTCATGCTTTCATTAAAGAAAGAATGCGGCAAGAAAATGCCATCTATGGTGGCGAGATGAGTGCACATCATTACTTCCGTGATTTTGCCTATTGTGATAGCGGCATGATTCCATGGCTGTTGGTGGTGGATTTGTTGTCCAAAACTGGCAAGCCACTGGCGGCATTAGTCGATGAGCGAATTGCACTGTACCCCTGTAGTGGTGAGATTAATTTTAAGGTGGCTGACAGTCAGGCCGCGATTGCAACTGTGGTGACGCATTTTGCGGCGCTTGCCCCTGTGGTCGATCAGACCGACGGGATTGCACTCGATTTTGGTGATTGGCGATTGAGTATTCGTGCCTCTAATACTGAGCCGCTGCTACGCTTGAATGTCGAAGCGCGCGGTGACAATGCACAGCAACGGAT
>JAYXXU010000410.1:0-4122 GCA_036019135.1 Pseudomonadota bacterium
GCCTGTGCTTGTTCAGGCAAGACCAGTTGTAGTTGCTGATATTGCGGTAGAACTGCCTGTATTGGCATGCGGAGTTGGAATCCGCAGCCAGCCAGACCGAACAAAGTCGTCGACAGCAAGGCCGAGATGAACAAATGACGCATCAGAATGTCCTTGTTTGGGGCTAAATCACCAAGTTGACCAGCTTGTTTTTGACCACGATTTCTTTTTTAGTTGGCGCAGTCAAGAAGCGCAGGACATCAGGGTGGGTTTTGGCGAGGGCTTTGAGCGCCTCATCATCGATACCCACTGCTACATCTAGCTTAGCACGCACCTTGCCATTGACTTGTACCACAATGGTTTGTGTGGATTTGGTCAGCGCAGATGGATCTACCGTTGGGAAACTGCTGGCCATCAGATCAATCTCGAAGCGTTGTAGCAAGGCTTGCGACAAATGAGGGGCAAAGGGCGCAAGCATGATCAATAAATCAATCAGGCATTCTTGTGCAACAGCGCGATCATGGCCGTCGATGGCGATGAATTTGATCACGGCATTGGATAGCTCCATCAAGGCGGCCACCGCTGTGTTAAATGACTGACGTTCTTGCAGGTCGTTGGTCACTTTGCCAATGGTTTCGTGCAGCTTGCGGCGCAGATCCTGTGCCTCACTGCTGAGCGCGGTTAGATCACGTTCAGGTGCTGAGCCTGCTTCTAGATGAGCGGCGACGGCACGCCAAACGCGCTTTAAAAAGCGATTTGAGCCTTCGACCCCAGCATCTGACCATTCCAAAGATTGATCAGGCGGGGCAGCAAACATCATAAACACCCGTGCGGTGTCTGCGCCGTATTGATCAATAATCGCTTGTGGATCAACGCCGTTGTTTTTGGATTTGGACATTTTTTCCATGCCGCCAATTTCAACAGGTTCTCCATCGGCTTTGAGACGTGCGGCTAGAATCCGACTCTTATCGTCTTTGTCTAGCTCGACATCGGCAGGGTTAAACCATGTTTTTTTGCCCGCTGTATCGACTCGATAAAAGGTATCGGCCAAAACCATGCCTTGGGTGAGCAGACGTTTGAACGGTTCACTACCGACGTTAGTGCCTTCAAATACGCCTGCATCGCGCATCAGTTTATGGAAAAACCGCGCGTACAACAGGTGCAAAATCGCATGTTCTACGCCACCAATATATTGGTCAACGGGTAGCCATGCTTGTGCAGCAGCAGGGTCAACCAAGCCTTGATCATATTGTGGTGAGGCATAGCGTGCGTAGTACCAACTGGATTCGACAAAGGTATCCAGCGTGTCAGTCTCACGGCGAGCAGGCGCACCACAGCTTGGGCAAGTGGTTTGGTAAAACTCGGGCATCTTGGCCAAAGGATTACCAGAGCCATCGGGTACGACATCGGTTGGTAGTACCACAGGCAGTTGACCTTCTGGTACGGGCACTTGGCCGCACGTGTCGCAGTTGATCATCGGAATCGGACAACCCCAATAGCGCTGCCGTGATACGCCCCAATCGCGCAAGCGGAATTGGACTTTGGATTGGGCGAGGTTTTGGCTGGACAGCTTGGCTTCGAGTGCGGCAAATACCCCATCAAAATCTAAACCGTCAAATTCACCCGAATTGATCAGTGTGCCGCGTTCGGTATACGCTGCGGTTGACAGATCAAAGTCATCGGGTGCGGCAATCACTTGCTGAATCGGCAGGCTGTATTTGTTGGCAAATTCAAAGTCACGCTCATCATGTGCAGGCACGGCCATCACTGCGCCTGATCCGTAGCTCATCAGCACATAGTTGGCGACCCACACTGGAATATTCGCACCAGTGACGGGGTGTTTGACAAATAGGCCTGTCGCCATGCCTTTTTTCTCAGCAGTGGCGATGTCGGCTTCCGCGACTGAACCATGCCGACACTCTTCAATGAACGCCTGTAGTTCAGCGTTGTCGGTGGCAGCGAGTTTGGCAATCGGATGTTCTGCCGCAACCGCCACATAGGTCACGCCCATCAAGGTATCAGGACGAGTGGTAAACACGGTCAGATCAGCATATTGCGCAGGCTGCGCTGACGGGAAGGTCAGATCCATCCCCGTCGAACGGCCAATCCAGTTGCGCTGTTGGGTAATGACTTGGGCAGGCCAACCGTCCGCCAGTGTGTCCAAGTCGTCCAACAACTCTTGCGCATAATCGGTAATGCGGAAGTAGTACATCGGGATGTCACGCTTTTCGATCAAAGCACCCGAGCGCCAGCCACGTCCATCAATGACTTGCTCATTGGCCAGTACGGTTTGATCAACAGGATCCCAGTTGACGGTAGACAGCTTGCGGTAGATCAAGCCTTTTTTATACAGTTGTACGAACAGCCACTGTTCCCAGCGGTAATATTCGGGTGTACAGGTAGCGATTTCGCGAGACCAATCAATCGCTAAGCCAAGCGACTTAAGCTGATTGCGCATGTAGTCGATATTTTCGAATGTCCACTTGGCAGGCGCGACTTGGTGCGCAATGGCTGCGTTTTCGGCAGGTAGACCAAACGCATCCCAGCCCATGGGTTGCATCACGGTGTCGCCTTTTAAGCGATAAAATCGGCTGAGTACGTCGCCAATCGTGTAGTTGCGCACATGTCCCATATGCAGTTTGCCCGATGGATACGGGAACATCGACAGCACATAGCGATGCGTGCCTGTTGGCTGGGTGGGTGCAGCAAAACAATTGCGTGCAGTCCAATCGGCTTGAATGGCAGATTCGATTTGGTTGGGTTGGTACTCAAAATTCGATGCAGCGTCAGTCATGGCAGCAGAACAATAAAATGCGGAAAAAAGATCGGCAAAGCATAGCCTAAATTCGGCGGATGCGGGAACTTCTCATGCGTTTTGTTGTCGATACTGCCATGACTGACGCTGGGATTGCTTACTGTGCGCAGCGTGTTTTGGACAGTTGTTGGTATTCTTGTAGGCGTGCAGATCTTTGCTCATCGCTGAGATAGTTGCGTTCGCCTTTGTCATCTGTTTCATAGACGCGGCCGCCGCGCTCTAGTGTGGCGCGTGCTTGGCTCAGTTGTGCACACTGCTCTTTATCTGCGGCATTTGGGGGCGGAGTAGTTTCAGTCTGATTGGGCGCAACGTCAGTGGTTTTCTTGACGGTGGTTGGTTGCTGCGGTTTGTTTTGCATGGCACGCGATAGATTGCGCTGATCTTCAACCCGTCGGTGATCAACCGCACTCGGTGGTTTGCCATCTACCCGTACCAGAGTGCATTTTTGGCTTGCAACAGGACGTTGGGCGTATTGGGTGACACCACTGGCATTGGTGCATTTAAAGAAGGTTTGTGATGCAGCGGCGGGTGTACTGAGTACGCCGCCTGCTAGACAAATCGTCAGCAGTGAATATGACAAACGCCGAGAGAGTACAACCATAGTAATAACGTCCTGAGAAACAATCGTTAAAGCCGTAGATTATTGTAATGCTGGTGGTGTGTCTGTGATCGGTTGCTCAGATACTTCCGTTGGTTCACTAGGATTACCCGTCACAGGTTGGTTGCTTTGTGGATTTGGCGACGTTTGATTTGGAGAGCCGACAGGGGCATTGCGGGCTTGGCGTTCTGCATCTAGTGTTGAGGCATCCACCATACCTCTGGCACGCCCTTCGCGTACATCAGCAGGGATATGCCGACTCACTTGTACGGTTTGTTTGTTTTTAGCATTTGGTGGGGGTGGAGACTGGGTATATTGGGTTACGCCGTGCTGATCCACCCATTTATAGATCGCGCTGGCAGTGACCTGCGCTGAGCCGAATAGGGTGCCGACGAACAGTAATGCTGTATAGCCAAAGGTTTTCATCAAGTGTGCTCCTTGCCAAAGGTCAATCAAGCAAGTGTGATCTATCGGGTCATGTCACGACATGAGTCATGTGGTCAAAGCGCCTTGCTTGGCTGTATTTCTGTCCCGATTGTGCGGCAATGCGAAAAGCAATACCAGCGTATTGAACAAAAAAATATCATTCGTCTTGACAGTGTGGAGGAAGGCGAGAACAATACTCGGTTTTCAGTTTATATATTGTATAAGGTTACTTCTAAGTCGAAAAATTAAAAAATTATTTTTTTCGTTTTAGATAATTGGATCTTCTCTAAGAAGTAAAACTGAA
>JAYXXU010000411.1:0-4265 GCA_036019135.1 Pseudomonadota bacterium
CTATTGACACCATCACTCAGATGGCCGTCCAACTCGGCTGTCATCGTGTTGGGATCAAAGACAGTCTATGTACATCCGAGCTAATTACCGCGCTGCACGATCATGATTTGGCCTGTAGTGTCTGGACAGTCAACGCTGTCGAGCGCGCCAAACAACTACAAGACTGGGGCGCAGATGGATTGATTACGGACTACCCGACCCGCATGATCAATGCACAAGTCGGCCATTGGGACTAGCGAGGTCTGGCGGTGGCAGTCGCCCGCAATAGGACGTTTTGGCGATTATCTAACAACACCAATCCCGCCGCATCTAAACGATAGGTCACAGTCTGATCAAAGGCATCCAATAGATTAGCCTCTTGTACCAGTGCATAAGCACAATTACGCCGGCCATTGTAACCACGCAACTTCAGTGCGCTGTTCGTCCCTAACGTGTACTCCCCCCACAATGGATTGCACCCCGTTGAGCCTTGAATCCGATTGGTTTGATTCGACAGTTGCATCCAAGGACGCTCCACATGGATGCTGGCCACACGCCCTTTGATCTCCAAAATCTGCCAAGTCGTGCCTTGTAAAGGTGTAAGTTTTTGAATAGGTTGACGAGTTTGAATAGGCTTTTCGGGATGTGCCACGATACGCGGATTTTTTTTGCCCGCACCTTGAGTACCAGAATAGGGTGATGATTGACAAGCAGCTAATACAACCCCGACCGAAACAACAAAAATTGTCTGACAAAAAACAGCAGACGAACGATTATTTTTAGATAAAAAGCTCAATTGATTGATAGACATACTACGCACTCACTAATCAAAAGTTAGAAAAAACACCACTAGACCAATCTATTCATCCTGTCTGACTAGAGTACAACTGTATACTCGTGCTAGGATGCTACTCAAGGTATTGTACCTGCTTGCGCGCACCGTCATCAGACTGTATTGCCAGACCTGTACATTGATGCCTGTATTTTTTACCATCTTCGTACTGACGGAGTCTGTTCATACATGAACCACCCCTCGTCTCGCCCGCCGATCAACTGGCCTGCGATGATTCTATTTTCGGCGACCACGCTTGGCTGTTTAACGGTGTTGCCTTGGTATGCCTTTCACTATGATTTTTCGACCGCTGCATGGGTCACTTTTGCCTTGTTTTTGGCATGGAGTGGTCTAGGCATCACCGCAGGCTATCATCGTCTGTGGTCACACCGTACCTACCAAGCCAGTTGGCCTGTGCGCTTCATGCTGATGTTGGGTGGTACATTTGCGACCCAAAACAGCATTTTAATCTGGAGTTCTGGACACCGTACCCATCATCGTCATGTTGATCATGTCGATCTGGATCCGTACTCCGCCAAACGCGGCTTTTGGTTCTCACATATGGGCTGGATGTTGCGTCAATACGACAACTACGCCAATGAAGGCCAACAGGATTACAAAAACGCCCCCGATCTGCTGAAAGATCCGATGGTGATGTTCCAACACAACCACTATGGTAAATTACTGATTTTGACCAATATTGGCTTTCCAGTTGTGGTCGGTCTACTGGTCGGTGATTTGTGGGGTGTACTGTTGCTGGCTGGCCTACTACGCTTGGTACTCAGCCATCATTTTACCTTTTTTATCAACTCATTGGCGCACATGTGGGGCAAGCAACCCTACACTGATGAAAACACTGCCCGCGATAATTTTTGGTTAGCACTGGTCACATGGGGCGAGGGTTATCACAACTTCCACCATATCTTCCAATACGACTATCGTAATGGCGTGAAGTGGTGGCAATTTGACCCCACCAAATGGCTGATTTTGGGCTTATCAAAGGTTGGCTTGACCTCCAACCTGAAGCGTATTCCTGACTTCACCATCAAAAAAGCCGAAGTCGCGATGAAGTTTAAGCGCGCTGAACAGCATCTGGCGACCTATGGTCATAATATCCATGACGATATGTTGGCAGTGAAACAACGAATCGGCCAAGAGTACGATGCGTTTACCCAAACGTTAAATGAGTGGACGAAGCTGAAAGAACAGGAAATCGAGCTGAAAAAGGCCGAGTTTTCACAACGCCTGCATGAAGTCGATGAGCGAATGAAGCACCAGTTCCAGCAAGTTGAGCAAAAAATGAAAGCCCATGCGCAACAAATGGAAATCCTGATGCAAAACCTTAAACAAGCGGTTCGGCCATCTACCACGGCTTAAGAAGCCGCGTGTAGACTCACCCTGACCAGACGATATGTCTGGTCATTTTTTTGGATGACGTTTAGAGTCTCGTGGTGTTTGCCGATTGTTTGAGTTCAACCATGCAGATTGATAACCGCTATGCCCGCCTTGATCCACGTCTATACCATCGCCAGCCGCCTCTCGCCCTGAGCAATCCGATTGCAGGACATTTTAATCCGTTGGTCGCGGCACAACTGGACTGGCCAACAGACTGGGATTGGGTGGCAATTCTCGCAGGCCAAGTTGTCCCAGCAGAGTTTGAACCACTGGCGATGGCCTATGCGGGTCATCAGTTCGGGCATTGGGCAGGGCAACTGGGTGATGGGCGAGGATTATTATTGGCACAAGTGGTCGATCAAACTGGCTCACTGACAGACTTACATCTCAAAGGCGCTGGCCTCACTCCCTACTCGCGCATGGGAGATGGGCGGGCGGTCTTACGTTCGACCATTCGGGAATATCTGGCGGGGCATGCACTGAACTGTTTGGGTATTCCCGCATCTAATGCTTTGGGATTCGTCAGTTCAGACACGCCCGTACAACGCGAAACTTTAGAGCGCGGCGCAGCGTTGCTACGGGTCGCCGACAGCCATATTCGATTGGGACATTTTGAATGGATCAATCGCTTTGCCCCTGAATTACTTCAGCCGTTCACTGATCATGTGATTGACAACTATTACCCTGAATGTAAAACCGCTGAATCGCCCTACCTTGCATTTGCCGCTTTGGTGATTGAACGTACCGCCAAGATGATCGCAGACTGGCAATTGGTCGGTTTTGCGCATGGCGTGATGAATACCGATAACTTATCGATTACAGGCAGCACCTTAGATTTTGGCCCTTATGGTTTTATGGAGCGATTTGTACCCGATTGGATCAACAATCACTCAGACCATGATGGCCGCTACGCTTACCAAAACCAACCTAGCATTGCGCATTGGAATCTGTGGGTGTGGCTAGGACAATTGTTACGACTCGGTGTGGAAAAAGCCGATTTACAAAACGTTTTAAGTGATTTTGAGCCAGCATTTTTGGATCATTATCATCACGGCATGGCGGCCAAGCTGGGGCTATCCGCTGAACAAGAGGGCGTATTTGATTTGGGTATGCAGTTTTTGAACCTACTCAAGGCCGAAAAACTTGACTACACCAATAGCTTCCGACAGCTTGCGGGGCAGTGGCAAACCCTACGCGATGACTGTATTGATGTGGCCGCGTTTGATAGCTTTGCCGTGCGCTATCAAGCATTGATTGAGCAACAAGGTGATCACGCTGAGCGCCGTCAAGCGATGGATCAGGTCAATCCTCGCTATATCTTGCGCAATCATATGGCGCAAACCGCAATTGAACAAGCTGAAGCAGGTGACTTTAGTGAAGTGGATCGGCTGTTTTGGTTGTTGGCCAAGCCATTTGATAGCCAACCAGAGCGCGAAACACTGGCTGATCGTCAGCCACCTGCGGCCGACCAACCCTTGGTAGAAGTCAGCTGTTCGAGTTGAGCAGTCAAACGGCATGCTAGGCTGCATCAAACGGGTGGTATGTGCAAATATGAACGCTGCGTTCATTTTGTCCAATACAAGACCAGCATTTGTAGCATCCCCTCCTTGCACGCAAGTCTCTAGGCTGATCTGTGAGGGGCTTGAGTCAAGATTACAGTACGAATCGCCACCGCATCTCTGGTCGAATCACCAGTGAGCCGCTACAATGTGACCCCACAGTCACACAATACGGTGGTCGAGTCGTGAGGGCTATCTCAAACTTGCCCCCCGTAGCAATGCCGTATGTTCCAGCAGGCGATTACGTCACTGGATCGACATTCTCTTCATGTGAGCCAATCTCCGGCATGACCGGTTTAGAGGAACTTAGATATGTCTCAATATAAAGCCCCGTTGCGTGATATCCAATTCGTCATGCATGAACTTCTGAATGCCGAACAGCACTACGATGCAATCCCTGCTTATGCTGGCACGAATCGTGAGCTGATTGATGGCATCATTGAAGCCGGTGCGGATTTTTGCGAAAACGAACTGTCACCGATCAACCAGTCGGGCGACCA
>JAYXXU010000412.1:0-1581 GCA_036019135.1 Pseudomonadota bacterium
TTCATTTAGAACTCCACCCAAACTCTCCAAACCCGCTATTGCTGCATCAACAATTGTTAACTCTTGCGTAAGATAACCACCGATATAAACGTTCTGCACTCCGTGCTTTTCAGTGCTACCCTCTACAGGATAAGGCCAATTGACATCGAGTTCTGTTCGTTTACTTTCTATCTTAATCTTTTCTTTTACAAAACCTTGCCTGTAAGCATATAAATCAACAAGATGATGGGGATGGCTTGCAAAAGCAACTGTAAAACAGTACAACTGACTCTCAAGCAACTCATCCTCAGCAACAGAGTTGATGACAATCTCAAGCCCTGAAACATTGAAAATTGCTTCAGCAATTTCCTGCGGCTCTGGTGCTGGATACGGGAACTCTGCATAGATCCTGAAAACTCCCATTTTACTATCTTCGCTGCTGGTAAGAATCACAACATATCATCCAAATATTCCATTTAACAAATAAAAAACATCACCTTAACCAAATCCTTTCATCACGCCACGCCTGCCGCACAATCTGTATCCCGCCAAGTCCATAGCTCAGTGTACCGTGCTGTAACGTATGATCAATCTGACCATCGAATTCAGCCACTTGCTTTGTAACTTGATCCAATTGCCGCTCGGTGGCCTTAGAGATTTTTGCCAATGACCATACACTGTATTGCGGCTGTACCGCCTGAATAAAATGCACATCTGCTGCCTGACGACCTCGCCCCACAATCAACACATCCGCCTTCAGATCGGCACATAACAACAGCAACATCTGCTCTGTCCATTGTCCAGCCCCGCCCATGATCAAGACCCGATGTTGCACCCCTGCCGCATTCGGTGCAGTCGTCACCCGCAACACACAGGACTGCTCACGTAGAGCAGCCGTTGTAACCTCCACCCAAGGCGCTAACATCTCGAACAACACCCCATCCCACACCCATGTTTGGCCAGCCAAACACGGTTGAATCGGCAAACTCGCCTCCTCGAATCCCGCAGATACCTGCTCAATCGGCAGTTGCGCATACAGCGTAGACATCCCACCCATCTGCTGTTGATGTGGGGCACTCAATACCAACCGATCTAAGCGCCGCACACCATACGCACTCAGGGTCGGCAGCACAATTCTCTCAGCTGCATAGGCCGATCCCGTATCCCACAGCATCTGATGCTGCGCGGTTTGAATCAGTACACTCTGCCCCTGTCCGACATCCAACACCCGCAGCCAAAGTGGAGCATCCGCGCGTGGTGGCCAAAGGATCGGCATCAACAAAAACCCACTAAATAACAGCGGCAAGACTCGACGCGGCAACAACCACAACCCCACCAACAGACTAGCCGCCAATAATGTCAGCCCCATCAACCGATAGCTGATCAGCGCCTGTGGCCATTGGTTGACCAAGGCTGATAACACCTGATGAAATTGCGCCAGCACCCACAAATCTAGCTGCCAAAATCCGTCCGCTACAGCAGGCCAAATCGGCCAAAATACCAGCCCGAGTAAATTCAACCCCAATACCACGACCGATAACAAAGGAATCGCTACCAGATTGACGGGGATAGCCAACAGCGAAAACTGACCGAAAATCGACA
>JAYXXU010000413.1:0-1232 GCA_036019135.1 Pseudomonadota bacterium
CGGCTCAAGCTTGAGACTTGAGCCAAAATGGCCACGGTAAAGAAAAGCAAAGAAAAACAAAGAAAAGTATAGAAAAGCCTAGAGCTTTCCGTGTTGTGCCCTCCGCCTCTGGGTGTTGGGCCCCACGCCCCTGGATGTTGAGCCCCCTGCCTCTGGTTGTGTGGATGCGTGGATGGCATTATGCGGATATGGCATTTATGTATATATGTATGTTTGTAGCTGCAAGCAGATCAAGCTTCGTGTTTTCAATAGTAGTAGGTGATTGCTGCATTAATATGACACGGCTTGCTAAGTGAGTGCCCGCCCTTGGCAGCGCTGTGCATAATGACCACCACGCTGGCGACTGGCAAACGTGGACGAGTACAAGCCTTGCAAGTTGAATTGATCCACGCAGTAGTCTGCAGAGGAGGGAAGTGCAACCTTGCATTGCTTGAAACGCCAGCAGTAGTAGAAGCCATGGTTTTGATGGGAACACGACACTCTTTGTTACATTGGATCAAGCGATTCTGCAACTTCGTTGTGACCGATAACGTTATAGGGGCGCGCCCTGTCATCGAACTGGTGTGCAGGTATGTTTGTGACACGTCTGTTTGTGACTCGAACGCCTCCAACAACTGGGTGGCATGTGCTTCCGATGGAACAACAAGTGGGTCTGAGTCTGTTTTTCGAGTACCCCGACGAAGACGACGAAGCTGACGACGCTAAAGACGAACACTACGAATTCTACGAGGCCGACGTTGACGAAGAGTATCAATCCGATGAAGCTGTTTATTTATGAGGTCCCGATCCAGCAAAAGTTTAATCAATTCCTAGGGTGAGCTCAGGCCCCACCATCAGGGTGCATCCAATAAATAAAACGTTTCGGGAAAAAGAAAAAAAAACTGGCAGCGTCCGCCGAGCCGTTGGCAAGTAGAAGAAGTGATCAAGCAATCTTTTCGCTCGCCCATGGCAGCGAATTTAATTAAGCACGACCGTGAGCGGACAGTGCGTATCTCGCTACAATGAAAATATGTCATCTACTGCGTCGTTGAACAGGCGGTCGATGCAATAATATTGTATTAATTGTCTTAAGTGTCACAAAAATCGATTGACATGGCGCGCGCGGCAGGGCAAAGCTTCATGTCAATCGATAAAATGCCACAAAAATCGATTGACATGGCGCGCGCGGCAGGGCAAAGCTTCATGTCAATCGATAAAAGGCCACAAAAATCGATTGACATGGCGCGCGCGGC
>JAYXXU010000414.1:0-8094 GCA_036019135.1 Pseudomonadota bacterium
AATGAAGTGCCTAGATCAGGCTGCTGTGCGATAAGCAGAACAGGCAGCATCACCAACATTAATGTCCCAATGACGGCAGGAATGCTTGGCGGTTGAATCCGATTGGCCAGAAACCATGCAATCATCATGGGCATACCGAGCTTCATAAACTCAGAGGGTTGCACGCTGCCAAAGCCAGGAATCCCAATCCAGCGCTGTGCACCCATTCGGACTTCACCAATCAGCATGACCAAGACCAGCAACAGCGATCCCATCGCATAAAACCACGGCGAAAAGCCCTGATAAATCCGAGGTGGAATCTGAGCGAGCGTTAACATCACCACAAATCCCACCAAAAAGCTCACACCCTGACGAATTACCAGTCCAACATCTTGCGCAGAGGCACTATATAGGGTGATCAGTCCGACAGCAGCGGCGATGGCCAGTAGGCATAATAACCAGAGATCAATGTGCAGGCGCTCTAAGCGAGTAGGGCGCATTTGCATGGTTGTGCCATCGCGTGGGGCATGCCGTAAAAACCGATACTGATATTGGGATGACATAGAAAGCAGCGTGCCTCGATAAACAATGAACCCGCCAGTCTGAGCTTTGGCCTTGTAAGACCATGCGAATGTCATGGAATTTTGGCATGATCAGACACAATGAAACAGAGGGTTCGCAGATGAATGTGTTTCGTGATCGCTTGGCGTTGGTGACCGGCGCAGCACAGGGAATTGGTCGCCTGATTGCCATTAAGTTGGCACAACTCGGCTGTCGGGTGATTGTACTGGATTTGGATGCAGAAGGTGCGCGTCGCGTTGCACAAGAAATCAAAGCCCTTGAGGGTGAAGCGTGGCATTTTGCAGTCGATATTACGGATGTGGACGCGGTTCAGCGCTTTCATCGTCGGATTAACATTGAGATTGGTCGAGTGGATCTGTTGGTCAACAATGCAGGTGTGGTGTTTGGGGGCACATTTGAGAGTGTGCCGCTTGACAAGCATATGCAAATTTTTCAGGTCAATATGTTGGGTTTGATGACGTTGACCCATGCTTTTTTTGGCGATTTGCTCAGTGGCAAAGACACCCACTTGGTCAATATTGCCTCGGCGGCAGGCTATGTCGGACTCCCATTTGGTTCAACCTATGCGGCGTCCAAATGGGCGGTGGTGGGGTTTTCGGATTCGATTCGCCTTGAACTGGCCGAGCGTGGACTCGATCATGTCGCGGTCACCACGGTCTGCCCTAGCTATGTCAATACAGGATCGTTTAATGGAGTGCGTGCACCGCGTCTCGTACCGTTTTTAGAGCCTGAGTTTGTGGCGGATAAAATTATTGAGGCGATTGCTCATAATGAGGCAGTGGTGCGTGAACCCTTTATGGTTAAAGCCATTGGGTTTTTGAAGTTATTGCCACTGTCGTGGTCAGATTGGGCGACTCAAAAACTTGGCATCACCAGCAGCTTGCTGCGTTGGAAGTCACATTGATTCAATAAGTAACATTAAAAAAGCCCGCCAAATATGTGAGCGGGCTTTTTTGAGCCTTAAATAATGGATAATTATGCTTTATAGATCAGTGCATCATAGTGCGCTGCAAAAATCATCATTTCTTCTTTGCCGAGAGCTGGAATGAGTTTATCAATCGCAATATGCACTGCTTTGGTGATTGTGCCTTTGGCTGCGCTTGCCAGTCCACGCTTGACCATACCAAGATCCAAAGTCTTATTAAACTCCTCCATATAGTGCTTGATGGCCAAATCAGAGAACAGTTTGAATTGGGTCATCAATGCATCGCGCTGACTTTTACCTTCACCTGCGGCAACAGCAGCAAATGACGCCTTCATTTGATCCACTAGTGATTCTGGTAGCTCAAAGCCAACCCGTACTTGACCGTTGGGATCTTGATGAACGCTTTGTTCCAAAAAGGCCAGTGATTTGAGTGCTTGTGCGTTATCAACCTTACCGAGTAACTGACCGAGCAGACCGCTGGCTGTACTCTTGATAAAGTTTGCCAGCTTGAGCATGGTTTCTTTTTTATCATTCGGGGGGAGGTCAATCACAACTTGAACCAGTGTGTTTTCGACCAACTCTTCGTTGATTTCTTTGGCGACGGTATCACGGTAAGGATACAGCAGTTCGCTACCATTGGCCTGTGCTTTGGCACGCGCGGTGTCGATATTGTTTTTGAGTTGGGCGGATGGAATAAAACCAAAATAACCAGTCATGCGAATCAACCTCTACAAAAGAATATAAGCTTGGATTACTGTCGAGCCAAACGAATGGGGTCAACCAACCAAGCTGGGTCAGAGCTACGGCATGGATTAATGTCCAGACCGCCACGCCGTGTATAGGTGGCATACACCATCAAGCGCTGTGGCTGGAGATATTGCCACAAATCCGCAAAGATCTGTTCCACACATTGCTCATGAAAGCCGTTATGCCGCCGAAATGAAATGATATAAGCCAACAGGTGTTGAGGACAAATTTGCTGGCCTTGATATCGTATAAAAACTGTCCCCCAATCAGGCTGACCCGTGACTGGACAGTTACTGCGGAGTAAATGCGTATAAAATTGCTGATCAGCAATCGCTGAGGCATCCAAATGGCACAATAGACTGGCATCAGGATGCTCGCGTTGCGCAACTAATGGCAGATCGTCTAGACACTGACCTGTCGGCTGACTGACTGGCAATGCATCGGCTGTAAGCAGGGTGAGTCGGACTGTGGCCTGAGCGGCTTGACTCAGATCAGCCTCCACACAGGTGATCAGTGCGGCAGCATCAGAGAATACCTCAAAGTTGAGGCTGTTAAAGTACAGCTTGAGCGATTTGGACTCAATCAGGTTGACAGAGTTGGCAGGAATGCTCAAACGGCCAATCGCCACTTGTGGTTTGCCTGTATGATCAAGCCACGACAACTCGAATACATGCCACCAGTCCATACCTTGCGACAGATAAGGCAGCTCAATCAGGTGTTGGCGACCTTGGCTGCGTGGGATTGGAAACAACACCTCAGGGGCATACTGTTGCGGATATTCGGTGGTCTGACCCAGTGAGGACTGCTCAACCTGATTCATTCTCGCATTCCTGTGCCACGTTTGAGCAGGTGATATGCATAAGCATATAGCACCACACAAAACACACTAATCGCCAGCAGAGAGAACCACACATTGACATCACTCTGACCTAAAATCCCATAACGGAAGGCATTGACCATGTAGACAATGGGGTTGAGGAGCGATAGGTTTTGCCAAAAAGGTGACAGCAATTCCATCGAGTAGAACACCCCTCCCAAGTACGTCAAAGGAGTTAGTACAAAGGTTGGGATGATAGAAATATCATCAAATGAACGGGCATAAACCGCATTGATAAAACCGCCCAGAGAAAACAAAATCGCCGTTACCAGCACCGTAAACATCATCACAAAACCATGATGAATCGACAGGTCGGTAAAAAATAGCGACAGCAGCGTCACAATCACACCAACCAATAAACCGCGAATTACGCCGCCCATGAGGTAGCCAATCAAAATAATGTGGTGCGGCACAGGACTGGCGATCAACTCTTCGATACTGCGCTGAAATTTAACACTATAAAAGCTAGACACCACGTTAGAGTAGCTGTTGGTGATCACCGCCATCATGATCAAACCAGGCGCAATAAACTGGATATAGCTAAATCCACCCATGTCGCCAATGCGTGTGCCGATCATCTGACCAAAAATCACAAAATATAAGGTCATGGTAATTGCGGGCGGCAACAAGGTTTGTGGCCAAATCCGCATAAAGCGTCGCACTTCTTTTTGGACGATGGTGGACAGTGCGATCCATGTTTGTTGAGCGTTCATTGTGCCGCTCCTGTGCTGCTCAAGTTTTTTTCGACCATACGCACAAACAACTCTTCTAAGCGGTTGGCCTTGTTGCGCATACTGATCACCTCAATGCCCAAGGCGGATAGTTGGCTGAAGATGTCATTGATTGAATGACTTTTTTCGAGGGTGATTTCCAGTGTCATCGGGTCTGTCAGGCTGACTTGACTGAGGCCTGACAGATGCAGTGTTGGCACATGTGGTAGTGCATTGCGCAAATCCAAAACGAAGGTTTCGACTGCTAGCGTGGCCAGCAGTGACTTCATATCGGTATCTTGTTTAATCTGGCCTTTATCAATGATAGCAATCCGACGGCATAGCACTTCGGCTTCTTCAAGATAATGTGTGGTCAAAATAATCGATGTGCCTTGACCATTAATTTCTTGCAAAAACTCCCACATGGAACGACGTAGCTCAATATCAACGCCAGCGGTAGGCTCATCCAAAATCAACAGCTTGGGCTCATGAATCATTGCACGAGCAATCATCAAGCGCCGTTTCATCCCACCCGAGAGTAGGCGAGACTGGACATCACGCTTGTCCCATAACCCGAGCTGATTCAGATATTTTTCGGCACGTTCTTGGCCGATCTTGCGAGGAATGCCGTAATAACCTGCTTGTGTGACCAGAATATCAAAGATTTTTTCAAACTGACCAAAGTTAAATTCTTGCGGCACAACGCCTAAGCATTGCTTGGCCTTAGACGGCTCTTGATCAATGTCATAGCCAAAAATTTTGACCGAGCCACTGGTCTTGCGTGTCAGCGCGCTAATAATACTGATTGTGGTTGACTTTCCTGCACCATTGGGCCCCAAAAGCGCATAAAAATCACCGTTTTCTACCGTGAGATCAATGCCTTTGAGTGCGTGAAACCCATTTTTATAGGTTTTGGTGAGGTCGCGTATTGCTAGAGCATGCGTCATAGAAATAACCTCGTCGAGTGAAAGAGCAGCATCTTCGAGGAATCTAGGTGTTTTGCCTAGATGAATTGTGCAAACACTGCATGAATGGAGAGGGAAGAATCCGATGAATCCATAAGAAACGCGACGCCTGAAAATCAAGCGTCGCGTCGATCAAGCTGTCAGCAGAGCAGACTATTGTGCTTTAGAGACCAGATAGTCAACGCCGTTTTTAACTTCTTGATCAGAGAGTTCAGCACCGCCACGAGCTGGCATAGCATTAAACCCATTAATCGCATGTTTATAGAGCGTGTCTTTGCCTTGAGCAATCCGTGCTGACCAAGCGCCTTTGTCCCCTGTGGTCGGCGCGCCGAGTAGACCACTCGCGTGACAAGTGGTACAGGCTGAGTTATATACTTCTTCACCAGAGCGGGGCTCACCATTTGAAGGTGCAGCGGCGGCGACAACAGGGACAGTAACATCACAGGGTTTGCCTTCAACGCATACCTTGCCATAAGGGGCAATACGTTGAATCAATTGTGGATACAGTGCAATCATGCGCTGTACATTCGGTGGATCTTGCGGCACTACAGGTTTAGGTTTTGCGGCAGCTTCTGGCTGTGCTTCGACAGGCGCGGGTGTCGCTGCTGGGGTGGTTTCAACGACCGTGCTGGCTGCGACTGGCGTCGTGGCGGCTTCGGGCTGTGCTTGAACCACAGCAATCGTTGACAGCCCACATAGGCCGATGGATGCAAGCATCACCAATTTTTTCACGGCAGAGGCCTCTTGGTCATTTAGAAAGTCTGGCGCGATTATACCTAAAAAACAGCATGCTGAAATAGCTGCACTGGTGTTGTATAGCGTTTACACTTTTTTTTGAGCAATTCACGGATAAGACAGAGACAATTCAGTCACTCAGCACCGACCCTATAGGGCGATGTGCGAAAAAAGCAAAGAACGTACTAGACGTTATCGTGCTTTTTGCCTATGATGTGCGACCTAAACGCGCCCGTAGCTCAGCTGGATAGAGTACTGCCCTCCGAAGGCAGGGGTCGTGGGTTCGAATCCCGCCGGGCGCGCCAATCTTCTAACGCTTTTAGCCACACATTAGAATGCTTATCCGATAACTGCGCTTCAATTTCTGCTACTGTCTCAAGCACTGGAAAACCTGCAATTTCAGCAAGATATGCTATCTCGCTGGCTTCTGGCCGTCTGCGTCCTGCCTTCCAATCGCTTAGTCTTTTCTTACTCATCCCCAAGCCTTCAGCTATTGGGTCATAGCTCCCTGTGGCTTGTTTTGCCATGTCTATTAGCTCGCTGACGTTCATAGCTACACCTTGACGGGTCTCAAAATTGATACTCTAATGCAAGTACCAAAAATGAGGATTTTCATGATTGGTACTTACGTTAGAAGTATGGCGTAAAAATCGCCAACTTCAAGGGGACAGGGGGCGTCAAGTGGAAATATCACCTTTAGCAATCATTTTTTGTAAATCATGTTTTAGTACATTTTCGCTTGGCATACGTGTGTATCGGACAATTTCTAATCCGATACCTTTTAATGCTTTTCGCGCTAAATCTTCCAGTGGTTGTATATCTGTTCTAATGAATTTGTCATTAATTAATACTGCTCCTATAAGCTCGAACTTGTCATTACAAATCGCAAAATGTAATGATGCAGGAATATATTTACCATCTTCTGCTGTGATGAACGACCAGCTATTTAAGTCTTTAAATACTTGGAAATTGTTTGGTAGATTTTTCTTAATAAGCTCAAAAAGCTCAATGTCTTTTTCGTCAAAAAAATCCTTTTTCTCTAGACCCTTTAGATTTGATAGTTCAAAAATTATTCGCGGATCTCTTTCTTCTTCTTGCTCAATTATTATTTGCTCAGGTTTGAATATTCTGAAAATTCCGTATATGGCGAAACCTAGTACTAGGTATAGCACAAAAGGTTTTGCAGCAAAAAGGGCTAGTGTTGTTTCTACTATCATTTCCAATCCTCTGGGGCGTTGTCATGTCTGACGATATTACCGAATTACAGGCATTTGAAACCATTGCGCGTTTTGTTCATAACGAAGGTCAGAACTGCATCATGGATGGTAATCCGTGTCCTGACATTGTTTCTGTCCTTGCAATGGTTGAGCGTCTATCTCGTCGCCGTGGCTATGACTCGCCAGTGATAGCGGCTTTGGTTGATGACCTCGATACACATAATACTGAATGTATTCAGACATTGCGCGAATATGGGGATCATGACCATGGCTATTGATGCTCAGAACAAAAAAACACTTCCGCTTGCTGTTTTGTTCAAAAGTCTGTATTCGCAAGCAATAAATCCTTGTTTTTCAGATGCTTTTACTTTACCCACATCCGACCTGTGGAAACAAGCTGAGAACGCGCAAACACGCCTTGATTTGCACCCCCTTAGTAACACGGGGCAAAAGCTGAAATTGAACTCTCAGCAGTCCGCGGGATCAGCATCCCAACTGGAGACTTTTTATAAAGACTATCCAGTTCTCGATACGGTCTTACTAACGGTTGATGGCGAGTTAAGTCCTACCTTGATTCGTCGTCCTGCGGCCAATGAATGCGTTGTAGTTGACTGGCTTACAGTCACAATATCCGTAGATACCTTTGCTCAGCAAATAGCAGGGCTTTCATACGAAAAGATGCACGAAACGGTCATTTCTGAGCTTGATGAAGTCCTTAAGTCAGTTCTTGGCTTAACGATTATCAAAACTCAGAAAAATGGTCGTAGCTATTATGAAAAATCCTATGACCTTGTTCACTTTGATCTTAAAAAACCTGACAACGGCATTGACTGTGGTTTTGTCTGCATCGGTGGTCAACGTAACACCGTCATGGTGACATTAAACGGTCATGGTTGCGCCTTGGCTGATTATGCTTGGGAACAATCTTTCTATAACTGGCTGAAAAATAAAACTGTTCGGCCAAAAATCACCCGTGTTGACTATGCCTATGATGATTTAGACGGTTCGCTAGTCAATGTCGATTGGGCAGATGAACAAGACACGTTAGGCGGTTTTACTTCGGGTGGTCGTCCTCCTTCCGTTGAATATCGTGGTGACTGGAAACGGCCTAATGGTTCGGGTCGATCTTTTTACATCGGCAAACGTACAAGCTCTAAATACTGTCGATTTTATGAAAAAGGTAAGCAACTGGGGGATACAGATAGCCCTTGGGTTCGCGTTGAAGTCGAGTACAAGGCTAAACATTACCATTTGCCATTAGAAGCCATGCTCGATGCGTCGGAATATTTTCTTGCTGCATATCCGTGTTTTCATGTTTTTGACGATCAAACCAAGGCTAAAAAATTTGAATTAATCA
>JAYXXU010000415.1:0-14889 GCA_036019135.1 Pseudomonadota bacterium
AGCATCCGTTTATTGCCGCCCGTCAAGTGCCAGTGATCTTGGGCGAGCACGTCATCGCCACCAGCGGCACTGGCGCGGTACATACCGCCCCCGGCCATGGCGTGGACGACTATAAAGTCGGGCTGCAATACGGCCTCAAAGTCGATAATCCAGTCGGCGGTAATGGTGTGTATTTGCCAGATGCGCCAGTGTTTGCGGGTCAGCACATCTATAAGGCCAATCCACAAATCCTTGAGCTGCTGAAAGAGAACGGCAGGCTGTGGGCGCATGTCGCGATCAAGCACAGCTATCCGCACTGCTGGCGACACAAAACTCCGATCATCTTCCGTGCTACGCCGCAGTGGTTTATTAACATGGAAGTGCAAGGGCTGCGCCAAGCGTCATTGGATGCGATCAAGGGCGTGCAGTGGATTCCTGAATGGGGTCAAAACCGTATCGAAGCGATGATGGAAGGCCGTCCCGATTGGTGTATCTCGCGGCAGCGCACGTGGGGCGTGCCGATTGCGTTTTTTGTGCATAAAGACAGCGGCGCATTGCATCCCGATACCTTAAATCTGATGGAGCAGGTCGCGCAACGCATCGAAGCCGGTGGCATTCAGGCATGGTTTGATCTGGATGCGCGCGAGTTGATCGGTGATGACGCAGCACACTATAACAAATGCAGCGATACGCTGGATGTGTGGTTTGATTCGGGCGTGACCCATTACGCTGTGTTGGATCAGCGCGACGAGTTGCAATCGCCTGCTGATTTATACCTTGAAGGTTCTGATCAGCATCGCGGCTGGTTTCAGACCTCGCTGCTGACTGGCATTGCGATTAACCAGCGTGCGCCGTTTAAACAGGTGCTGACGCACGGTTTTGTGGTCGATGAAAAAGGCCACAAAATGTCCAAATCCAAGGGTAATGTGATCACCCCACAAGACGTGATCAAAAAGAGCGGCGCGGATATTCTGCGTTTCTGGATTGCATCGACCGACTACCGCTACGAAATGGCAGCGGGTGATAAAGTGTTTGCGGGTGCGATTGATGGTTATCGGCGAATCCGTAATACCGTACGGTTTTTGCTGGCCAATCTGAACGGTTTTGTGCCGTCACAGCATGCGCTGCCCGTTGATCAACTGATTGAGCTGGATCAATACATCATCCGCCGTGCCGCACAGGTGCAAGCACAGATCCAAGCCGCCTATGACGCGATGGATTTTCACCAAGTCACCGTGTTGCTGACCAGCTTCTGTGCCAGTGATTTGGGCGGCTTTTATCTGGATATTATCAAAGACCGCCAATACACCACGCAGGCCGATTCGGTGGCGCGTCGCTCGGCGCAAACTGCGCTGTATCATTTGACGCAGGCGTTTGTGCGCTGGATGTCGCCGATCTTGAGCTTTACCGCGCAAGAAGCATGGTCAGCGCTGGCCGAAACCAGCAGCAAATATGTGTTTACCGCCGAATGGTACGCCTTGCCAGTGGTCGATGTGGCGGCACAGATTAGCGATGACGATTGGCAAACCATTTTGCAGGTCAAAGCCGCAGTGAATAAGCAGATCGAAAACGCGCGTAACGCTAAACTAATCGGCGCAAACCTATCGGCGCAAGTCACCCTGTGGGCAGATGACACGCTCAAAGCCGTGTTGGACAAACTGGGCGATGAATTACGCTTTGTATTGATCACCAGCGCAGCCAATGTGCAAACATACGCCGAGCAAGGCGAAAGCACCGATTTGGCTGGTTTGCGGGTGCAGGTCAGTCCAGCCGAAGGTGTGAAATGTGCGCGCTGCTGGCATGTGCGGCCAGATGTCGGTACACATGCTGAACATCCAGAGATCTGTGGACGTTGTGTTGATAACGTGGCGGGAACAGGTGAGGTGCGTCATTATGCCTAAATTCTTAGGATACGATTTGGGACGCAGTGCATGGCATTTTGGTAATGCATGGTGGTTGCTATTGACCGTTTTGGCTGTGATCTTAGATCAGTGGACAAAATCGCTTGCTACTACGCATTTGGTTTATGCGCAGCCTGTCCCTGTGATGCCAATGTTAAATTGGACACTGCTGCATAACTATGGCGCGGCTTTTAGTTTCTTGTCGGATGCAGGTGGCTGGCAGCGCCACTTTTTTACCATCTTGGCCGTGGTGGTCTCCAGCATTTTTACCTTGTGGTTATTACGCTTGCCCAAGCACACCACGGTCTTGGCGATTGGGATTGCATTGATTTTAGGCGGTGCGATTGGCAATGTGATTGATCGTGCCAGTCTTGGCTATGTGGTCGATTTTATCCATGTGTATTACAACAATTCGCATTTTCCAGCGTTTAATCTGGCCGATAGTGCCATTACGCTGGGGGTGATTTTGATGATTTTTGACACATTTTTTTTAGAAAAGCACCGTATTCAACAGCAGGTGGCTCAGGCTGAGCGCGCGGCTGAAGCGAAGGATTCTGTATGACTGATTTGATCAATCCAAACGAAGATACCCGCATTGCACAAGGCTCGCGGGTAGCCTTGCATTTTTCGGTCTCGCTCGAAAGTGGCCTAGAAATCGACAATACGCGCTTACGTACTGAACCCGTTGAATTGACGATTGGCGATGGCAATTTGCTGGAAGGCTTCGAAAAAGCCTTATTGGGCTTGCGGGCGGGCGACCGTCGCACGGTGCATCTACCGCCTGAAGATGCATTTGGGCAATGGAACCCTGAAAACATACAGACCTTTGATACCGTAAAGTTTGCGCAGCGGCCAGAGGTGGATCAGGTAGTGGAGTTTGAGGACAAGGCCAAGACCACACTGGCGGGGGTAGTCAAATCAGTCAACGATGACGTGACTGAGGTGGATTTTAATCATCCACTGGCGGGTCGTAATGTGGTGTTTGAGGTCGAGATTGCGCGCGTGACACCTGCGGGGCAGGTGGGCGTGCGATTGATGTAAAAAATATTCTGGGACTGCGTGGCCTATGGTTGCGCGTTCGATAGAAGATGGTATGTTGTACGGGGCAAACTGGTGTTTGCCCCTTTATTTTTTGGGCGAGGGTGGCTGAGATGGCAAAGCATTTAGAGTCCTTACAGATTAAAAATTTTCGGATGCTTGAGGACTTTAACGTTGAAAAACTCGGCGATGTGAATCTCATCGTGGGTAAAAATAATTCAGGTAAAAGCACCGTGTTGGAGGCGTTGCGGATTTATGCGGGGAACGGCAATCAACGCTTACTGGAGGAAATAGCTCAATCGCGTAGTGAGAAATACAGGCTTACAGAAGATGATGATTTAAGAGAATTTCCATTTGAAAGTTTTTTTTATGGAAGAGAATTGACCCCACACGTTGTCATCAGTATTGGTCATAGCAACGAAATTTTAAGCCTAAGACAGGGGTTTCTAAAAGAAGTAGTTGACGAAGAGCTTGGAGGAAGAACTGTTCGCTTTACGCGGTTTGAAAGCTTCTGGGATATTGATGCAGAATTCGATGCGAATGAAGCAGAAGTGGCAATTTTCTCCCTAAGAAATGATGAACTACTACATAGGGTTAGGTTTCGAAAGCGCTCTATTCTTTCTTCTGAAAATCAAGCAAACTCAAATTTTCTGTCTTGTAGCTATGTGCCTACACGATCTCTATCAATGGAGGATCTGGCGAAAGACTGGGACTCTATCGTTTTTTCTGAGTATGAGGATATAGTTATTGAGGCGTTGTCAATTTTGGAGTCTAGTTTGACGAATATTACTTTCGTACAAAATAAAGATGTCAGAAAAGGATCTGAAAGGGTTGGTATTCTAAAGCTAAGGGGGCATAAAAAACCTGTTCCTCTCGGTAGTTTAGGTGATGGCATGACAAGAATTTTACAAATATCACTGAAGATGTTTGCTGCCAAAGACGGCTTTCTTCTCATCGACGAGTTTGAAAACGGCTTGCATTACAGCGTACAAGAAAAAGTCTGGCAGATGATTTTTGAAATGTCTAAAAAGCTGAATATTCAAGTATTTGCCACCACACATAGCCGCGACTGTATCGAAGCCTTTACCCAAGTCGCCAACGACCGTACAGACGTTGAAGGCGTATTGTTCCGAATGGGACGCAGCGCCAAAGCCAGCGACAACGGCAAAATCATCGCAACTGTTTTTGATGAAGCAAAGCTGAAGCGTTTTAGCGATATGGATACGGATGTTCGGTAATGACTCAAGCTGCCCATTGGTTGGTCGTTGAAGGCGAAGCCGATAAAAAATTGATCGCCCGAATTTGTAAAAAACTGCACATTCAATCTGTCGAAGTGAAGCCCACCACACCAGAAGAGCTTGAAGTATCTGGTCGAGGTAACGGCAAAGCAGGCGTTTATCAAAGCTTAGAAGACTTCATTCCAGACTTGTTTGATGTAGATAAACCTCTGAAAAAGCTGGCAGTGATGGTTGATGCGGATCAGACCATACACGGAGAAGGATTCGCCAAAACACTGGCAGAGATTACCGCAAGACTCGCTAAATTTGACTATACGCTGGATGTGGCTCAATCAACTCAAGCAAACGGATTGGTTTTTAGTATGGTATCAGAGCCTAATCTTCCTGCAATCGGCGTTTGGATTATGCCGAACAATCAAGATGACGGTGCAATCGAAAGCTGGATAAAATCCTGCTCAGACCCCCAGAGATGCCATTTACTCGCCCATGCCGAACAGACCGTATCGAATTTGCCTAATCGGAGTTTTACTGGCAATAATCTGCCGAAAGCTGAAGTCGCCACATGGCTCGCTTGGCAAAAAAAGCCGAGTATTGGACTGTACGCTGCTGTGCCACTGTTAGACGAGCAAGCGCAGTCTTATCAGCAATTGGTGAGCTGGCTTAAATATTTGTTCAGCTCAGAGGTTGAAACGTAACGATTGCTGCCTATCAGGAGTTGAGGGCAATTCAACCAGATGACCAGTGGCGGATAGTGTATTTCATGTGATATAAAGATATGATTTAAATCACTATATATCTGACTTCTAATCATTATATGTCGATTTGCATGCGGCGGTGTATAGAATCAAACATGCACGGTTGCCGGATTGATTGTCCCAAGCCAGCCTGATTCAATGTCTCGATCGATATTCGATGGCCTGATCTCAACTTATCCTATCGCTGGAGTCTGCATGTCTGAATTTACGGTCATTACTGCGCCTGTTCCGACTGAATTGCCTGCATTTACGCAGTTGCCCAATCTGGCTGATCCTCGCTTAGGTGCAGTGGCGTTGTCTGCCAGTGATGAGTTTTTTGCAGCCAAGGAGCGGATGCTTAATCCTGAGCCAGCAGTGTTCATCGTCGGCAAATATGATGACCATGGCAAATGGATGGATGGTTGGGAGACACGCCGTCGTCGGGGCATGGGGCATGATCATGTAGTGGTGCGCTTGGCACGTCCAGCGCGTCTGCGCGGGGTTGATATTGATACCAGTCACTTTACGGGCAATTATCCACCCGCAGCCTCCTTGGATGGATGCTATGTGGCCTCAGGTGATCCAACGGCACAGAGTGTATGGACGGAATTACTGCCCGCCAGCGCCTTGCAAGGGCATCAGCATCATCTATTGCCGATCCATGGGGATCAGTTGGTCACTCATGTGCGCTTGAATATTTTTCCAGATGGTGGGGTTGCGCGTTTGCGGCTGTATGGTCAGATCGAGATGACTGCATCCAGCACTGAGCGGCTAGATTTGGTTGCACTATTAAATGGTGGGCGGGCGGTGGCCTGTAATGATGCACATTTTGGGCAGCCCGTGAATTTATTGTTACCGCAACCTGCCCAAAACATGGGTGAAGGCTGGGAAACTCGTCGTCGTCGTGAACCTGGCCATGACTGGTGTATTCTGGCGCTGGGTCAGGCAGGTCATATCGACCAAATCGAGATTGAAACCCATCATTTCAAAGGCAACTATCCAGATCGTGTGTCGATCCAAGCAGCTTATCTGCCTGATGCGATTGATGCATCCTTGGTTACGCAGAGTATGTTTTGGCCGCTGTTGTTGGCTGAGCAGCCGCTGTTTGCCGATCAGACACATCAGTTTGAACCGTTGGCGATGGCCACACCGATCACGCATGTTCGGATCAATATTCATCCAGATGGTGGGCTGAGTCGCGTACGGTTATGGGGGCGGCGGGAGGTATCGGCATGATGCGACTGATGGCACAACGTCTGACCGCAGCAGCATTTGCGCCGTATGGTCAGGTGATTGAGGTCAGTGATGCGGTGCGGCATTTTAGTATCAATCAGGGGCAGACAGAGCGTTATCATGATCTGGCACAGGTCGACACTGAGACAGCAGATGGGCGGGCAGGGATCAGTATTTTTCGGGCAAAGCCGCAAGTCCACCCTGTGATATTAAGTGTATTAGAACATCATCCGCTGGGGTCACAGGCCTTTATGCCGTTGTCGGGTCAGCCCTATCTGATCGTGGTTGCACCTGCGGGCGACCCGCCGACGCAGCCTGATCAGTTGGCAGTGTTTTTGGCGAGTTCGCAACAAGGAGTCAACTATGCCAAAGGAGTTTGGCATCATCCGTTGCTGGCATTGCGAACAGTGTGTGATTTTTTGGTGGTGGATCGAATGGGTTCGGGTCATAACTGCCATGAGATCAATATTGCCACATGGCAGGTACAGATAGACCTTATCGAGTTTGTTTAAAGTTTTGTAGTGAACGTAAAAATAGCCCCAAACCACCAATCGCCAGTACCAAAATCACGATTAAATCAAAGGCGCTCATGCTACGAAACGTAAAGCGAATGCTCGAAATTACCCCAAAAATCAGCGCCACCAATGCGCCGCCCGACAGTAACCAACCTGCCCAGTTTTTGGCATTATAAAAAATGATGCCAATTCCAATCATAAAGGGAATCATCAGCATACCACTGGTCACGCCCCAGCCGCCGCCAAAACTAAACAAGCGTGCGCCAAAACCAAAGTTAGAGGTGACAGCGATCGAGTTAAGCAGCAAATAAAACCCGCCAACCATCATGATCAAGCCGATTAAAAATAGCCCAATCCCACCTTCTGTACCTCCAGCCCCTTTAAACATTGATATTCCATCAGTCGTTTTGCCTGTATAGACAGATATTAGCTTACTCAGCGCCTAAAACAGCAATCCCGCTCAAGTTTTTTGCGGGATTGCGGTGAGAGAGGTGTGATTAGTCGGGTTTAGTGCTGATGTTCTTCTTGAGTCCAGCCCAACCATGTGACTTGAGCAGGAGCAAAGCCTAATGCGATGCTGGATTTAAGCTCTTGGGTCTTTAAGTCGATCACCTGAATGGTTTTTTGGGCTGCATCGCTGATAAACAGGTCATGATTGTGCTGACTAAATGCCCATGCAGGTGTGCCACTCTCTGGCATGCTACTGATGGCGTTGATCCGTGCCAATACTTTGAAATCATCTTCGGCATCCAGCACATGTATCCGTCCGAGGTTGTCCAAAATCACCAGATAATGCCCTGAGGGATCGATTTTATAGCTGAGCGCTTTTGCTGTTGGATTGGCTGAATCACCTGCTAACCAGTCGATTTTTTGAATGTTGTTATCGGCAGGATTGACTGCATATAAGCTTTCATCCGCCTTACCAACCATCGTATCGAGTGCATGATGTGCAGTAAAGCTACCGATACGGGCGGGCTTGCCATCGGCTTTGAGCATACCCACAGGATTCATGATCTTGCGTTCAAAGAACTGATCACCGTCTTGGCCAATCACCAGTACGCCATCGCTACAGGCAAACACGCTGTAGTCTTCAATAGACGCGCTACCATGAATCGCAGGGCATTCAGTGATGAAGTTTTTGCTTAGGGTAAAGCCTGTGCCATCACGCCGATACAGATCAATGTGTGTGGGCAATGGGTTATACGGTTCAATGCTGGTGTCACGGCGCGGTGCCAGCAAATAATCGCCGCGTGTTTCGGCTGAGGCATGCATATTGGTGGGCAGTGTGTGTGACCACGATGCGGATTTGGCAATCAATTGGTCGGTCAGCACTTGTATTTGTGCGGGCGCATAAGGAGTCGTGACGGGCTCTGTTGCACCACGATGACCATCAAAGAAAATGCTGACCTGCTGTTCGAATTGATTAACATGCGCAGGTGTTGTGCCTTGTAGCGTAAAATTCAGCAGTTGGATTTTTTGCAACGACTGATGAAAGTGATCACCGTGAGGCTCAAGCTCATAGCCGCTATCAATGAAGCGAATCATGCCTTGTGGACGTTGTACCACCATCGTATAGCGTCGATCTGGGCTAGGGTATAAGGCAGTGACAGGATCAGCCAATGTCACTTGGTGCAGGCTGCGATTTTGGTCAAGACTCCAGATATGCAGTTGCTTGCTGTCGGCCTCTGCATTCACAACCGCTAGCCGACCAGCATCATGTTGTTCGGCAGCCGCAGGCGGCTTGGTGTTTGTGGCGGGTCTGGAGTCTGACCCGCCACAAGCCGCCAAAAAAAGCGCACTGACAGTCAGTGCCAAATAGCCAAGACGAGGTGTTGTGTGCTGGTGTGACATGAGTGCTTGTCTCCACGTTGTAGTTGTTATGTTATAATATAACAATTAATGATCGGTGTGTAAAAAAGCCGTCAATAGATGACGGCTGAATGGTTTCTAGTGTTCTAGTGCGCCGTTTTGCCACGCATTTTCTGGATGAGCGTGAGGATGCCGACCACAATGGAACCCGCCAACAAACCAATTAAGCCGTTTAAGATAGCACCTGTCATGCTCGAAAACATGCCAGTCAAATGCGATAGATCTTCAACGCCATGATGTAATGCAGGCACACCATGTACCAAAATCCCACCACCAACCAAGAACATTGCGATTGTGCCCGCCACCGATAAAAACTTCATCAGCTTGGGCGCAGCGGCCAGCAGCAGTCGCCCAGTAGCTTTGGCTGCGTTACTGGTTTTTTGCAGCAGATGTAGACCAAGATCATCGATTTTGACGATACCTGCGACCAGACCGTATACACCGACCGTCATCGCCACTGAGATAATCACCAGTACTAAGGTTTGATTCAGTAGTGTTGCGCCTGCCGCTGAACCCAGAGCAATCACGATAATCTCAGCCGATAGAATAAAGTCTGTGCGAATCGCGCCTTTAATTTTCTCTTTTTCAAATGCCACCATGTCGACATTTTCGTTTGCCAATGCTTCGACTCGCTCAGCATGATCATCTTCACTGGCATGCAGGTATTTATGTGCTAGTTTTTCTGCGCCTTCAAAACACAAGAACAGCCCGCCTAACATCAGCAAGGGTGTAATGAGCCAAGGCAAAAAGAAACTAATCAATAAGGCGGATGGGACGAGAATCAGTTTATTAATCGCAGAGCCTTTGGCCACGGCCAATACCACAGGAATTTCACGGTCAGCGCGCACGCCAGCGACTTGCTGGGCGTTTAAGGCCAAATCATCGCCGAGTACGCCCGCAGTTTTTTTGGCGGCGACTTTGGTCATGACGGAAACATCATCCAAAATCGTTGCGATATCATCAATTAACGTCAGTAAGCTTGTGCCAGCCATGATGTGATCCAGAAAATAAGAAGGAGTATTGAGTAACGCGCCGTGTTTATTGGGTTGATTATAATTTGTTTTAGGTGGCACCGCTGCTAGATTTTTTAGCGTCTAGCAGCAGATATTTGAATGTTTGATTTATTTAAAAATCCCAATCTTCTGTCCCATTTTGACAGGATCAGCTTCGCCCAAGCTGCTGACCCATGCTGACAGTGCAGGCGGCAGTAAGATGATCGCGGTAGAGCCAAGATAAAAGCGTCCGAGTTCAGCGCCTTTTTCTAAGTGCAGATTATGGCTACGCCGTTCGACTTGACCCGATGGAGTGATCTTGCCAGTCGCAACGGTTTCAATCCCTGCCACGATCATCGCGCCGACCAATACCACGGCCATGCGTTCTGTCTTGCCATTCACATCAATGTCAAACAAGCACACCATGCGTTCATTGCGGGCAAACAAGCCATCGACATGGGCGGCAGTCGTACCATTGACCGAAAACAGCTCACCAGGGATATACAGGGTTTCAGTCAAGCGCCCTGCAAACGGCATATGCACCCGATGATAGTCACGCGGTGACAAATAAATCGTGGCAAATTGACCATCCAAAAATGGCTGTGCCAATGCCCGATCACCAATCAATTCGACTGCTGAAAAATGCTGGCCTTTGGCCTGAAATACTGCATCGCCACGGATCTGACCAATCTGTGACACTGCACCATCGGCAGGCGAGACGATATGGGTCGGCTCAGGGTCAATCGGGCGTACACTTGGTTTGATCGGGCGGGTAAAAAATGCATTAAAGCTCGAATAGGTATTTAGGTTTTCGTCTTGTGCCAGACTCATATCAATCTGATATTGTTTGGCAAATCCCCGAATAAATACTTGCTTAACCAGTGGGTTCTCACTGGCTGCGAGTTGGCCGACCACGCGGCTGAGTTGTTGTTGTGGGAGCAAATGCTGTGCGCGAATAAAGCCTGCCGTTTTAAGACGATTGATCAGGCGATTGTTGAGGATGCTCAAGCGGGTTCTCCAGTGTGAATGGGGGTATCAGTGCGGTTGCCCCAGTCGCTCCAGCCGCCTGCATAGGCTTGAATCGGTAAGCCCAAAATTTTGCCGACTACATAGGTCAGACTGGAGCGATGATGGCTTTGGCAGTAGGTGACAATCGGTGTGTGGGGTGTTTGTTGTGCGTCGCTTAGGATACCGCATTCTATTAATTCTTGCCGAATTTGATCGAGCGGTCGTAGGCGTAGTGCGTTGCTACGATCCATCGCGCGCGTCCACTCGTAGTGCTTGGCATTTGGGATATGTCCGCCACGTCGGGCGGCCAGCCGCTCACCGCGATATTCTTCAAGGCTACGGCAGTCCCAGAGGTGGTACGGATCTTGCTCAAATCCTACCATCAATTGTTCGGCGCTGACTTCGGGCTGTGGGTCGAGTGTCCATATGCTGAGTGGGCAGTCGATTGTGCTGCTCGCACCTTCTTCGGTTGGTAAGCCATCTGCCAGCCACGCATGAATCCCACCATCCAGCAGCGATACCTTGTCATGTCCCAGTCGATGTAGTGTCCAAATCAATCGACTCGCCCAGCCACCGCCTTCATCGTCATAGGCGACCACCTGATGCTGTGGGGTGATACCAAGCTCGGCCATCAGTGCGGTCAAAACATCCAGATCAGGCAGTCCAGCCGCAACGGGTTCAATGCCACGCATCAGGCGACGGCCATTCAGCCAAATTGCACCGCGTAAATGAACTTGCTGAAACACTGACTCTCGGCTGAGGTCGATGATGCGCAGATTCAGTTGGTCGAGGTGGGGTAGCAGATCAATCGGAGTGATCAGCAACGGAAAAGTAGCCATCGTTCAGTCACGGCACAGTCAGTCATGCCGCAACTGTACAAGATCAGGTGAAGTGGGGCTAGGGGGCTGGTTGCTTACTCTCTGCTAAAGCGCCAATACGTGTTTCTATGCGCTTTGCATACTCTGCTAACATTTTACTCATGTTGCTGTCTACTTCTTGCATGATACGGGTCGCCCAAGCACTCATGATGTGATTATGAGTCTGTACGAATTTTTGCATTACTGGACGCTGGTAAATATTTAGTAGCTCATCAATCTCAGCCATATTTAAGTTTTGAGACTGTAACAGTTCAGTGTAGGCGTTGATCATAAAGTCCGTGCTAACGGGCATTTGCTTCATTAGCCAAAGTGCCTCTTCATCCAAAATCACTTGCGCTTCAGGTGGCAAGTCCGCATAGAAGCTTTCTGCGACTTGTTTATTGATGATTGCAGCACTTGCTTCAATATTTTGATCAAATGCTTTGATCTGATTTTCTATGCCCTCATGCATGCCCATTGCTTGAATGAGGGCTTTAATTTGTTGGTCTGATGGCGCGGTCTGGGCATAGGTTGCCATCGACAGGCTCAGACCAAGCATCGTCGCACTGATCAACCGTATGAATTGTTTTTTCATTTGATCTCCTGAAAACCGTTGTTTTGAAAATCTGAGTGAGGAGGGCGTATAGTGCGCAACATCACCGAAAAACTCATGCTTTATTGAGAGTAAACAGATGCGTGCTTTAATTCAACGGGTTCAGTCCGCTCAAGTGCTGGTCGATCAACAAAGCGTCGGCCAGATCGACGCTGGTCTATTGGTATTGGTCGGTCTAGGCAAAGGCGATACTGAGGCACAGGCGGATAAACTACTAGATAAACTGCTGGCTTATCGAGTGTTTAGCGATGAAATGGGCAAAATGAATCTCAGCTTAACCCAAACTGGTGGCGGCTTGCTGCTGGTGTCACAATTTACCCTGATGGCACTGACCAATAAGGGTTTACGGCCAGATTTTGCACCTGCGATGCCACCTGCTGAGGCAAAAGTGCTGTTTGAATTATTGGTTGAAAAAGCCCAATCACGCCATCCCATCGTACAGACGGGAGTCTTCGGAGCGGATATGCAGGTCAGTCTGATCAATGATGGACCCGTCACGTTTATGTTGGACGTGTAATGCTCTGGATTCCATTCACTCTGTTGGCTGCGTTTATGCAGTCATGGCGCAATGCCTTTCAAAAACAACTCAGTAGCTCCGTAGATGCTTATGGCGTGACCTTGGCGCGGTTTATCTGTGCCAGTCCATTGGCGGCGTTGTATCTGTGGTGGCTGTATCAACACAGCAGCAGTCAGGCTGAGACGGCCGCCGCTGTCGAATTTACTGAGCAATTTTGGCTATATATCGTGATTGCGTCACTCAGTCAGATCTTGGCGACGGTGCTGATGGTCAGGCTTTTTCAACAAAAAAACTACGCCATCGGGGTAGGACTGGCCAAAAGTGAAGCAGTATTGGCGGCATTGATCGGCACGGCGTTGCTGTCGGATCAACTCAGTCTATTGGGTTGGCTGGGTGTGTTGATCGGTGGGATAGCGGTATTTTTGCTGAGTGGTGCAAAAAATATCCACACGCTGTCATGGCCAATTTTATGGACGGGGTTGGGCAGTGGTTTGGCGTTTGCGATCACGTCACTGTTGGTGCGAGAAGCCAGTTTGGAGCTTGACGCATTGCCGTTTTTGCTGCGGGCTGGCTGGGTGCTGTTGTGTGTAATTGGTTTGCAGACGGCCATCATGTTGCTGTGGTTAGGGCTGACTCGTCGGGTAACCTTGCGGGCGCTGTGGCAGCGTAAGGGCTTAACCGCTACGGTCAGTGTAGCGAGTTTTTTGGGTTCGCTCGGTTGGTTTACTGCGATGAGCTTGGAGTCGGTGGCGATTGTCAAAACCCTTGGTCAGGTCGAGGTGTTGTTTACCCTGATGATTTCGGCATGGTTTTTTAAGGAAAAGCTGCAACGGACTGACCATTTAGGGTTGCTGCTGGTGGTGGTTGGAGCGGTGCTGGTGATTTGGGCGTGATTTAATCAGCTTTCCACAATCACATAGTATTTTTGCACCGCTTCGACCACTTCAAATACACCAATAAAACTCGGTGGAATAATTCCCGCATCGCCTGCGCGGATTTCTACTATTTTCCCGTCTACTTCGTGTAGACGCACGATGCCTTGAATCACCTGAAAAAACTCTTGTTTGTTGGCGGCAAATTCAATCCGCCATGCACCGACTTCACAATGCCAAATGCCGCAACTCATGTTGGGGTGTTCGTACAGGCTGTGCGTTGTACGCTGCGGATTGCCACGAACCAAGCGTTCAGGGCGAGGGTAGTCGATGCTGGCGGTGCAAGATTGCAGGCCATGACCTGCGAGGTGGATTTGGGGCATACGGGTGGCTCGGTTAAAATATGGGGCTATGATATTCCATGCATAACTTAGGAGATATACCTGATGGTCAAGCTCACAAATGCTGACATAGAAATGCTTCGGATAGATGCTTGGAACGATCTGTATGGTTTGATTGGCAGCAACGAAAATATGCCTTGTTTATTGCTAACTGGAGAAATCGTTTCCGTTTTTTGTCTATTTGACGGCTGATTTTTTGCCTCATATCCCGTTCACTCACATCGTTTTAACAAAACTCTGCTGCTCAAAATCCACCTGAACGCTGGTTAACGGTTGTTCTTTGCCTTGCTGAATTTTTTTATAGCCGCGCATAAATACCTCTGTGCCGACCCCCCAACAGCGCCGTCCATCACTGACCATCACCGCACCTGCTGGATAAACCTGCTGCACAGGGCCATCGAAGGTAAATGCCTGCGGCACATACAACGCATGGTGAATGGTGGGCTTACTGACCTCCATAAAAAACGGATTGCCCGCATCAATAATCCGCGTGTCACGGGCAATACTACTGGCACGTTTGTTATAAAAATCAATAATCCCCAGTTCATCCTTGGCAAAGGCCAGTAGTTTTTTGATGGCATCAAGGTTGAGGGCTGCGTTTTGGCCGCGTAGCAGAGTCTGTTTTGTCAGCAGTGCATCTGCCTGTTCTGCGGTGATGTCGTTGATCACAATCGCATCTTCACCATTGCCCTGCGCCGCTTGCCACGCTTGATCCACACCATTATAAAACACCACGCCGCGCCCTTGCTTAATCGGCTGACTGGCTCGGCGCGTGTTTTTTGGAAAAACCAGTGCTTCACCACCGTGTATTAGAGGTGGCACAAACACAATAAAACGCTTGGTGCGATTGACCGCTGGTAAGGCGCGGCCAAAATCACGCGGGCTAAGTTTTAATAGCGGCAGGTCGTTCAGGTCAGACATATGATGCTCAGTTTGGATTAAATAGAGTCGTAAAATTCAGTAGCCTATGCCCAAGGGGCACCGGAGTCTACTGTATGCGGATAAAGTATTCGCGAAGATCAATAGATCTCTTGCGAAAGTATAAAAGCAGCCTATAATTTGAGCTATGAAATATGCTCAGATTCAGTCCTACACGGACTCACAGCTCAAGCGTCTGATCGG